>NZ_JBQYLP010000202.1:0-52212 GCF_052683555.1 Burkholderia sp. BC1 | reverse complement strand
GATGCTTTCCACGTAATGACTAGGCTTACTGATAGGCACAAGACTATCCCTTATTTTAAGAGAGTCCTCGTGTCCTCAGATACGTGGGGCCACTCCAATAACGCAGATAAAGCTCGGCGACATGAGCGCGCTGAAATGCGAGAGCGTGTGGTGTGCGGGTCCATCAGCCTCACCGTACTCAACGCGAAAGTCATTCCGAGCGGTAAGCGTCTCAACGATTGCGGCTTAACCACTGCTGGCGGTCTAATATTCAAGCGGGCAGGCTATCGGAGCATAAGTCATCGGTTCGCCAACGGGTTCGCTCCTGATGCCCTCCGCCCACTACATTTTGTTCTTAGCGAGCGTCTCGTATTCAAAAGCGGTCAGCCCAGACGTTAAGTAATCGTCGTTTAGCAGTTTGTAAAACCTCTTCACGCTATCGCGCGAAGAAAGGTGAAATTGACCGTCCACAATCTTGAGCCCGATCTTTTCTGCCTTCTGCGTTGCAAAAGCGAGTATCACGGCGGCGTCCAACCGTAGCACATCACTTTGTCCGGCACGCAGAATGTCGCGCTTCGGCGCGACGCAGGCCGCAAGATAACCCTTTACGTCATTGACAATCCCCATCTGCAGAATTGATTGAACAACTGACAACATGGCGCGCTCCGCGATCTCCGTAAACGAGAAAGCTTTCTCGAATTTCGAAAAATCATTTATATAAAACTCGCCATCAGCAAGGAGAACATCAAATCCCGGCGTTACCTTAATAAGATCACCATCGAAGATGGTGAATCTATTCTCCAGCTTATACAGCAGTATTTGATCCCGTCTGACAAGCGAAACAGGGTAGAACGTCTTGAAGAACACGACGGACTGCTGCGCAGACGCAATCTTTATCGCAATGCTGCGAATTTCGCCAACGTTGTTTTCGTTGAACGAGAAAAAGTCTGGTTCATCCTCGTTTTGCAACGCCTGGAGCTGAGCAAACTCTATAGGCTGCTCTTGCAGATCGTACATTACCAAGGCGTCGCTGCGCTGATCCATTTGCGACAAAAGCACGGTCTGTAACTCGTCGCGCTCAAAAAACTCACGAACGCTAGCAGCATAGTTCGCCAACACCGCATTTGTGGCTCGGTCATCAAAGTCAGCAAGCTTGTACATTCTGGCCGCCCGCGCCCCGAGGCCAAAATAGAGCTTCATGTTCACGCCATCTACGAAGATGGCGTCTAAGTGGTCTTTGAGTTCTTGTTTGGTCTTCATGTCAGATGCGCGTGGCCTTTCGTGCAAAGAAAATTTTCTTGTCCAGACGAAGTACGTTGACCGAATCACCAATCTCAATCTCCTCTCTGGAAATCAAGATCGCAGTGTTTCCCTGAGCTTTTACATTGAATATCTTGAAGCCTAGCAAGGATAACGTGGGGTTTGCGTAGAATAGGTCTGTTTTAATATAGATAGCACCGAGCAACAGCAACGTGATGGCAAGGTTTATCATCTGCCTCGGGCTATCCAAGCTAAATCCCACGAGAGGGATAACATAGGTCGCAAGAAAAACAAGATGCTCTGCGTTTTTGTCTTCTAGCTCTTCGATTTTAATCGGACCATCTTTTGCGCCTGATATGATCTTAACAAAGAGAGCATAGAAGATAGAAGACGCTGCAAGCATTGCGACGCAAACCAGTGGCAGAAGGTTTTTCAGTGCCAAAGTTGCTAGCGCTGGACGAGGCAGGAACGCGCAACCGAGACAGATGGTTACGTCGACATCCGCCTTATTAACAATAACAAGCACGAAGAGCAGCCACAGCGACAGGAGGTACATACCGACCTTAACGAGGCGGCTCATTCGAATCGATGCGACGTTCACTTGGACCCCGATGCCCCCGCATGAAAGGCGAGTGTTAGACAGAATTTTTACAGGAATTTAACACGTTGCCGCCCATGATTCCTGCTTACTGCGAGGGCGAGGGCTTCGCAGAATAAGCGCGTCGAAAACTTCCATGAGCACGCGTGGACCGATGCGTTCGTTTGCTTTTGCTGGCTGATCGCCGTCTTGACCGGCGGTGCTCGACTTCACCGAAGAACGGCAAGGCACGTTCCGTAGCGTCAGCTATGTTGGCTCCTCTCCTAAGAAGGGACCGCTGGCAACATCGCCGCCGCTGCCGCTTTCTATCGGGATATGCGCTCGGTGGCTAAAAGCAGACGGCTCTTGTTCGATCCGCCCGGAGCAGCACTTTGATAGTCAGTTTGTGGGTCGGAAAACAAAAAACCCCGTAAATCATTGATTTTACGGGGTTTTCCACCATCATCTGGCGGAGAGAGGGGGACTTTCTGCCAAAACAAAAAAACGGTTTAAAATCAAGTAGTTAGTAGCGGTTTGAGGTCAAAAACTTGTTACCCAACATGCTACCACATCACCCCCACCTGTAAAAATTTACAGGTTTTTAGACAAGCTCGTCTTGTCTCACAACTACCTCCCCCAAGATTGGGGGCTGGGGGGATGATAAACAAACTTCATCTTGTTGCTTGTTAAGTTCTTTTTTTATGAACAAGGAATATTTAGACATAAAGTGTCTAAATAAAGTGGATACAGGTTGATTTGTTTGTTTGGCGTAGCGAACAAACAAATCATAGACCTCCTTGTCTACAAATAGTTTTCTTTCTATGATGTTTTCTTTGTTGTTAATTTCCATTTAATTCTCCTATGTATTTGGTACCTTGGATAAAGTACTGTTTATCACAGGATGATTAAAAGTCAACATAATTTGGTACCATCAATAAAAAGTCAATCAAGGTACTTTTCAAAATCCCCCTACGAAAACTCACTTTGTGAGTTTCCTCAGACACAGTGCAACGCTTTCAGCCTTGCGATTCTGCCCTGCGCCCTTGCGGGCTTGGAAATTGGGGGATTTAGCCAAGTTTCTTGGCAATTTGTTTTCAAGTTGAGAATAACTTATATCAAGTTTTTAAGTTGCTTAAAGTCTTATTTGGTAAGGCTTTGGCGTGCCTCACCTTGTGAGGCAACTTTATTTTGAAAAATGAGGTAAAAAATAAGTCTGGTATTTATCATCTTTCTTTCTATGATGTTTGCGATAGGTACCTGTTTAAAGTATCACTCGACCGATAGCAAACCTATCGTTTGAGTGATAACAAAACCTATAACTCAAACGATAGCAAGGTGATAATTTAAGCGATAACGTGACATAGGTTCTTATCTCTTGTGCGCGGTTTCCTATGCCTGGTTCCGTTCATTTTTCAATGATAAGACGGAGCTTATCATTGAAAAATAAACGGCTCTTATCTTGACTTCCTCTCAGGGCTTCGCCCATTTTAATAGGAATTATTCTTTTTACTTTATATAGAGTTGCATTAGGGGTTCCCCCCGTTACTTTGACTTTAAAACCTGTCAAAGTAACGAGGGATAGATTTTCAATTTTTGGCTACGCTTTTTATAGAGCAACATCAACGGCTACGCCGAAAAATAGATTTTAATTTACGGCTACGCCGATATGAAAAACCATAGTTTGATTTCTTCCCCCCAACCCCCAAGCATGGGGGAGGTAGTTGAACACAAGACGAGCTTGTGTAAAAACCGATGATGGATGATTAAGAACCACGGGTTCTTATAAAACTGTCCCCACTGTCCCCTTTGTCCCCATGTTTTTAAAAAAGTGTCCCCAAGTTTGGGGCATCTTTTACGACACTCATTGTTTGTCAAGTATGTGTCAAGTAGAGCAGTTTGACAGTTTCAAACTCGCAAAGTATTAATAGATAAGGCTTTGGGCGATTGCGTCAAGTTGTCAAGCTGTCAAGTAGGGAGAATAGATTTTGTCAAGTAAATCTTCGCCGTTTACTTGACAAGACGAGCTTGTGTAAAAACCGATGATGGATGATTAAGAACCCAAGGCTTTAAAGTGTCATAAATCAATTTACGACACTTTTACGACACTTGAAAGCGCCAAGAACCACATTTAATAAGGCTTTCAGGGAAAGTGTCATACTGTCATACCTGTCAGAGCGTATAAAAGAAATTGTCTTAAAATTCCTCCGCAATTCTTGACAAATAAAAATAATCCATTACCTTGTAATTATAACTATTAGAAGGTATGTATGGATAAGAATAAAACCAATGATTTAACACCACACGAAATAAAGAAGATCATTGATAACTTTACCAACTCCCTTGTATTCAATGACAAGGGGCAAACAATCAGTGAAATTCTTTCAATCATAGATAGCCCTTTTAGCGACTATAAGAACAATGATGTTCTATCTATGATTTTCCATAGATTTTTTACGACCACTGAAATACCAGTTGCTTTGCCAATTTTTGGCTTTCTATCGTTAGTCAGCGCTTGGTGTGTAAAGAACAAAGCAACAATGACTATTCCCTTGGACCCAAGGGTAAAGCAATTAGATACATGGACGATTATGCTTGCCCCTTCTGGGTCAGCAAAATCGATGGCGTCAGGCATCATTAATTCAATGGCACCTCCTGATCCAGAAGGAAACAGTGTTATTGAGCCTAATTTCACCAAGCCTAACGGTCCAGCCGCCTTTGTTGAACAAGTTGCCAAGCTGGACGATGGAGAGACCTGTACGGGTTTTTGGATAGAAGATGAAGTGTCCCAGATGTTCAAGCTGGTTGAAACAGAAGGTCATCCAATGAATGAAATCCGTGAACATTTATTGAAGATGAAGGATAACGCCAAATTATCCAGACTATCCAAGGGCAAGGAAATTAAAACTAATCCCGTAGTGATGACACAATTATTCATCAATACGATTGATAGTTTCGCAAAGCACATTACAGATGAGAGCATGAAAGACGGATTGATGAGACGCTATCAATTCGTCTTGGCTCAAAAAGACGAAGATAGAGATCACACAGACTTTCCGTTGTATGATGTTTCAAACATTAGAACTGACGCAATGTTTGATAAATTCCTTGACGTATTTACACAAAACATTAGCCGTTTGAACTACACGTTTTCTAATGCTTGCTACAAAATCTATTGCGTAATGTATAAAAGATTTTGGCAACAGCAATACGTTAAATGGATGACAGGGCAAGAGAACTTTTATAGAACCTACATGATGGAAGCATGGAAATATGCCGTATTTCATCACATCATCCATCTTAAACAAGGCACCGAGATACAAGAGGACTCGATGCAGTGGGCGTTAAAAGTCGTCATGCTCCTACTCAATTCATTTGAGCGTTTCATTGAGTATCGAGCACGAAAGCCAGAAAGAATTATTATCCAGAAGGCGAAGATGGATAAATATATTGACTGGATAAGGGCGAATGAAGATAAGAAAGGTTTTGGGGTTAGAGCCTTTTGTAGAAAATTCAATATCTCAAAAGACGATGCCATTAGCTCGCTAACGAGCATTAAAGTCCATAACCCTAAATTCAAGTCCGTATTGTTGGACGATATAAATATCAATATTGTGAAGGAAGATAGAGTAAAGGCTTTTTACGATATCTTTGATGATCCAGCATTGTTTAACAAGGAAGCCCGAGACTCATACGATAAGAACAAAAAGGAATTGAAGTTTGGATTGAAGAAATAAAAAAAGCCCCTAATGGGGCTTTGTGATTAAAATTCTGTTTTGAAGTATTTTATTTTAACCAAAAGCGCATGTTGCGCTTTTGTTATCTGTTCTGCAACGAAAGGCAAGGGATATTTATCACTATAAATCTGGTTATTTGTTCCCTCGAACTCATGCCCAATAATTTGACAGCGAAGTTCTGTTGAAATGCCATTGTCTTTAAGAAAATTATTGAAGAATTTTCTTATTGAATGAAACACAAGTTTCTCCCTTTCTATCTTCAATGATTGAAGATAGCGAGAAAATTTCTTACCAACGGCATTGCCAGCACCTTTGCCATCCCTTTCCTTGTATTTAAATATCTTATCGGTTGTTTGTTTATCAACAAACACCTTAAAGTCTTTATAGATAACTTCCGGTATGGGTATTTCACGGATGCCAGCATCCGTTTTGGATTTCTCAATTCTAATGAAGTGAATTCCTTCACTTTCTACAATCTGGCTCTTGCGAAGTGTTGTAAGCTCACCAACGCGACAGCCAGTAATAAGAGCAAGAACCAGAACCCAGTAAAAATCTAAGTCTTTACCCTTATGAGGTTTAAGATTTTCGCTTGAATAGATGGATAGGATTTCTTCCAGATAAAAGATAGCGTATTGTTCACGCGTCTTTTCTCTGTTTGTCATTAAAGTTCTATTTTGAGCGGGGTTTGTATCGAAATAATAACCCTGCTTGATAGCAAAATTAAACAACGCCCTTATAACAGCGGTTTTGTTGTCTATGGTTCTTGTTGTATTGTTTTTGGTTAAAAGATACTCTTGAAACCGTGTAATGTCAGAACCAATGATTTTTGAAATTTGCGGGTTTTTCAGGAAGTCTGAAAATTCATTGATGTTAGCCTTGTAAGCATCAATAGTTGCTTGGGTCAATTTTTTCCTAATGGAAAAAAACTTGTCCAGCAATTCCAACAGCCTAAGGCTTTTTGTATTTGTTGAAGTCCTTGCCTCAGGTTGTGATTGAATAGTCACAGGAGGAAGCAACTTCATTGCTTCTATTAATGCTTTTCTATCCTCGTCGTTGCCTTCTTCACTTTTAAATACACCCCGAGAGAGGTCAATTTCGAAGGTGCGTAGCTTGTTCTTATCCATGAGTGCAAGCGCTTTGAGGACGTTCAAAGCGCGTAGCATAGCAGTTGCCTTGTCCCGAGTCCCAAGGGACCGTTTGAACTGCCTACGATCGATTCTGGTGTGGATGTAGAAGATGCCCGAGGGGCGGGCATAGACAGGTATTTTCATGGGTGGTAGCTACCAAAAGTGCTACCACACTCGAAACCCATTTTTTGAAAAAGTCCTTGTGAATCAAGGACTTAGAATGCTTGGCGGAGAGAGGGGGATTCGAACCCCCGATAGGCTATTAACCTATACACGCTTTCCAGGCGTGCGACTTAAACCACTCATCCATCTCTCCGGGAAGAGCGAGAGTATAGCAAACTCCGGCCGCGGTTCGCCACTCCCGCGCGATCCGGCGCGCCGGCCGGCCGAGCGCGTCAGAAATCGGTCGTCATCGACAGCCAGACCGACCGCGGGCTGCCTTGCGTCAGATAGCCGCCGATCGTCGAGGCCCAGTACGCGTGGTTCGCGACATTGCGGACCGTCGCGCGGAACGTCGTCTTCCGGCCGAACAGCTCGGTCGCATAGCGCGCGCCGAGATCGAAGCGGTCCCACGCGGGGATCGACATCGTGTTCGCGACATCGAGATACTGCGGCCCCGTATGGATCCAGCGCGCATTCAGCGTGAGACCGCGCAGCATCGGCACGTCGTATTCCGCGCCCGCATTGAGCATGAACGACGGCACGCCGATCGGCCGGTTGCCGTCGTTCGCGCCGCCGGCGGTGTGCTGCAGCGTCGCGTCGAGGTAGGTGACGCCCGCGATCAGCCGCACGCCCTTCCACGGCTCGCCGTACACGGCCGTCTCGATGCCACGGTGGCGCTGCGTGCCGTTCGCGGCGAACACGTTCGACGACGGATCGGTGTATGCCATCGGCTTTTCGATCTGGAACAGCGCGAGCGACGCGCCGATCTTGTCGGCGTCGTACCGGATGCCGGCCTCGTATTGCTTCGAACGATACGGCGCCAGCGACTGGCCCGCATTGCGCGCGGTGCTCGGCGCGGTCTCGCCTTGCGCGAGCGCTTCGCTGCGGTTCGCGAAGATCGACACGTTGCGCCACGGCTTCACGACGAGCCCGAACACGGGCGTCGTGACCGCGTCGCTGTATGCGGCCGACAGCGTGCCCGTGTAGTCGAAGTTGTCGACCGAGATCGACTGGCGCCGCGCGCCGATCGTAAACAGTACGCGATCGCCGAACAGGCCGAGCGTGTCCGACACGGCGACGCTGCGCAGCCACGTCTTCGCGACCGTCCCCGGGTCGCCCATGTCTCCGCCCGCATACACGGTTGCGGGAAAGGCGACGGGCGCGGGATCGTCCAGCGTGGTCGGAAACGCGCTCGACATCGTGTACGCGGACTGGCTCTCGATCCGGATGAACGAGGCGCCGGCCGTCACGAAATGCGTGACCGGGCCGGTCGCGAAGCGGCCGCGCACGCCGGCTTCGGTCGACTGCGCATCCTGCTTGTACGGCACGCTGAGGCGCGAGCCCGTCGTGCCCGTGCTCGTGTAGGTCGGCGTGTAGTAGTCGCCGTGCTCGTTCGTGTGCCGCGCGCCGGCGGCCACGTAGGCCGTCCACGCGGGCAGGAAATCGTACTCGGCACGCACGATGCCGACCGTGTCCTCGAGCTCGCTGAAGCTCCACGGCTGCGCGTAGTTGTGCGTCGCGGACGGCACCGCCGGCAGCTGGTTGCCGCCGACGAGCACGGTCGGCCGCCCGCCGTCGATGCGCTGCCGCTGATACAGGAAGTCGCCCGATACGCGCAGCTTGTCGCCGCGCCAGTCGAGCGAGACGGCCGTCACGTTGTTGCGGCGGCGTTCGTCGTCGACGGCCGTGTCGCCGCCGCTGATGGACTGGTTCACGCGAATGCCGAACTGGCCGTCGCTGCCGAAGCGGCGGCCGACGTCGACGTGCGTGCCGATCGAGCCCGACACCGAGCCGTCGACGGTGACGCGCGTGAGCGGCTTGTCGTCCGCATGCTTGAGCTGCACGTTCACGCCGCCGCCGACGGCGGAGCCGTTCGGCGACGCACCGTTCAGGAACGCGTTCGCACCCTTGAACACGTCGACGCGCTCGATCGCGTCGGTCTCGACGAGCTGCCGCGGCGTGACGCCGTACAGGCCGTTCAGCGAGATGTCGTCGCCGTCGAGCTTGAAGCCGCGGATCACGAACACCTGCGCGTAGTTGCCGTAGCCGGCCGCGCTGCGCACCGCGGGGTCGTTGTCGAGCACGTCGGCGAGCGTGCGCGCCTGCTGATCCTCGATCAGCTTCGACGTGTAGGTCGTCATGCTGAACGGCACGTCGCTCGCTTTCTGGCGGCCGAGCACGCCGAAATCCGCGCCGCGCGCGACCTGGCCGCCCGCGTAGGTCGGGACGAGGTCGCCGGGCAGCGGTTCGACGGTGCCCGTCACGTCGATCGACGGCAGGACGGCGCCATCGGCGGACGGCGCCGAGGCGGACGAACCCGCGGAAGCGGGCGCCGCGGCAGAGACAGCGGCGGCCTGCGCGAACGCAGCCGCAGGGACGGCACTCGCGAGCGCGATGCCGAATGCAATCGGCGTGAGACGCCGAACGGGAAATGAGGGTGTCGACATGGAACGCAAAACGGAGGTGATCGGTGATCCGTCCCAGGGCGGCAAGTCGGAATCCGGGCGGAAAGATCGGTCCGTACGATCGCGGACGCGTTGTTTTTGAGAAAGCGGCGCGGAGTTTAACGTAAACAAGAATCATTGTCATTTGACAATGAGACGTATCAGTATTTGGGATGGCGGGTGGGAGGCGACGGTCGCCGATCGGCGCAACCGCGCGCGACTCTGCTATCTTCCCCGGCATCTCGCTGCCTGCTCACTGCCATTTCATGACTGACCGCATCGTCGCCGCGTTCGATTTCGACGGCACCATCACGACGTCCGACAGCTTTCGCCATTTCGTACGCGCATCCGTCGGCACGCCGCGCTTCGTGTGGGCGGCGCTGCGCGCGCTGCCGTGGCTCGTCGCGATGAAGGTCGGGCTGCTGTCGCGCGGCGACGCGAAGGCGAAGTTCGCGTGGTTCGCATTCGGACCGATCCGCGAGGACGCGCTCGACGCGCTGGCGCGCACGTTCGTCGATACGTATCTGCCGCGCCTCGTGCGCCCCGAGATGCTCGAGCGCGTGCGCGAACATCGTGCGCGCGGGCATCGGCTTGTGCTCGTCAGCGCGTCGCCGTCGCTGTATCTCGACAAGTGGGCGCAGGCGGCCGGCTTCGATGCGGTGCTCGCGACGCGCCTTGCGTTCGAGCGCGGCGTATTCGTCGGGCGGCTCGACGGCGAAAACTGCTGGGGGCCGCAGAAGGTGGCGCGGCTGCGCGGATGGTGGGGCGAGCGGCCGCCGCAACGGCTGTTCGCCTACGGCGACAGCCGCGGCGACAAGGAAATGGCCGAGCTCGCGAACTGGGCGTGGATTCGCGGACGGCAGCCGATGCCGCCGATCGGCGACTGACGCGGCCGCTCACGCCGCGAGCGCACGGCGCTGAGCACGCCGCACGCCGCGCCGCGCGCGATCAGACGATCGCGATCCAGTTCGCGCCGCGCCCGCCGGGCACGCGCGTATGCAGCGTCAGCGTGCCGTCGTCGCGCGACACGGCGTACACCGCCACGTGCTCCGAGCGTTCGCCGCACGCGACGAGCCAGCGTCCCGACGGATCGATCGCGAAGCCGCGCGGCTGCGTTTCCGTGGCGGTCGCATGCGCGGGCTCGAACCGGCCGTCCGCGCTGCGGCGATAGCAGAGCAGCTGGCTCGTGGTGCGCTCGCTGACGTACGCGAAGCGCTCGTCGGGCGTCAGGTGCAGATCGGCGGCCCAGACGGCGGGCTCGGCCGGGGCGGGCGGTCGTGCATGGCCGGCCGGGAGCGCCGCGACGGCCGGGTGACGCGCGCTGACCTGCGCATCGCCGAGCCGGCCGCTGTCGGCATCGCGCGCGAACGTCGCGAGCATGCCGTGGAATTCGCTGACCGCGACGAGCGCGCGGCCGCCCTCCATGAAGCGCAGGTAACGCGGCCCGAAACCGGCCGGCACGCGGGCTTCGCCTTGCTCGCACACGCGCAGCCCGGCCGCATCCTCGACAAGTGCGAAACAGAACACGCGATCGGAGCCGAGCGAGCTGACGTACGCAAAGCGGTTGTCGGGCGAGACGATGACGGCATGCGCGTTCGCAATGCCGCCGGCGACGTGCAGCGGCGTGCCGTCGCCGGCGCGCACGCGCGCGGCATCGTAGACGCTGAACGCGTGGCCGCCGTACGACGCGCCGAGCAGCCAGCGGCCGTTGCGGTCGACCGACAGATAGGCGAGGCTCGCATCGATCGCGGTCGTGCCGAGCCGTGCGAGCGCGCCGGTCGGTGCGAGGCGGAACGCGACGATCGCCGGCGATTCGCCGCGCGTCGCGACGTACAGCCGCGCGCGGTCGGCTTGCACGGCGATCGGCATCGTGGCGTCGCCGGCCCGATAGCGCGCGAGCGGCGCGAGCGTGCCGTCGTGCGCGAGCGAGAATGTGGCTAGGTCGCCGTCGAGGGCGTTCGACACGACGACGGTCGAAAGGTCAGTGTTCGGCATGGCGGAGCATCGAAGCGTTGGTTACGGTATCGGCGGCGGGCAGGCCGCGCGGCGGATCGCTGCGCCGGTGCGTGCGCGCGAACAGTGCGGCGAACGCGGCGACGAGCGAGGCGATCGCGAGCGCATACAGCCCGCCGGTGATCGAACCCGTATGTTGCTTCAAATAGCCGAACGCCGTCGGCGCGACGAAGCCGCCGAGGTTGCCGATCGAGTTGATCAGCGCGATCACGGCCGCGGCGACGCGCGTGTCGAGGTAGCCCTGCGGGATCGGCCAGAACAGCGACGACGCGGCCTTGAAGCCGAGCGCGGCGAAACAGATCGACGCGAACGACCACACCGGATCGTGCGACGTCGACGCGAACAGTCCGCACGCGGCGAGCACGAGCGCGCAGGCGAGCCAGCGCTGCGGATGCCGCCACTTCGCGGACAGCACCGCGAAGCCGTACATCGCGCCGATCGCGATCATCCACGGAATCGTGTTGTACAGGCCGACCTGGAAGTCGCTGAGGCCGCCCATCTTGCGGATGATCGTCGGCAGCCAGAACGTGGCCGCGTAGATCGTCAGCTGGATCGAGAAGTACAGGAAGCAGAACAATACGATCTGCGGATCGCGCAGCAGCGCGAGTGCGGGCACGTGCCCGTTCGCGCGCACGTCGCGGCGCGCGCGCTCTTCGTCGAGCGCCTGCTCGAGCGCCGCGCGCTCCTGCGCATCGAGCCACGTCGCATCGCGGATATGCGACTTCAGCAGCAACCAGCTCGCACCGCAGAGCGCGACCGAAAACAGGCCTTCGATGATGAACATCCACTGCCATCCTTCGAGGCCGAGGCCGCGGATCGACAGCAGCGCGCCCGTCACGGGGCCGGACAGCACCGACGCGAACGCCGAGCCGCCGAGGAAGATCGCCATCGCCTTGCCGCGCTCGCGCGGCGGCAGCCATTGCGACAGATAGAGGACGACGCCGGGGAAGAAGCCCGCTTCGGCCGCGCCGAGCAGGAAGCGCAGCACGTAGAACGACGTGTCGTTCCAGACGAACGCCATCGCGGCCGCGACCATGCCCCACGTGGCCATGATCCGCGCGAGCCAGACACGCGCGCCGTAGCGCTGCATCAGCAGGTTCGACGGCACCTCGAACAGCGCGTAGCCGACGAAGAACAGGCCGGCGCCGAGGCCGTAGGCGGCCGCGCCGATGCCGATCGACGCTTCGAGATGGCGGTCGACGAAGCCGACGTTGACGCGATCGATGTAGTTCGCGATGAACATGACGAGCACGAGCGGCAGCACGTGCCATTTCACTTTCGACACGGCGGACGCGAGCGGGTCGCGCTCGGGCAGGGCGGGGGCGGGCGAGGTCAAGGCGTGTCTCCGGGGGCGGCCGACGGCGCACGGGCGGCTGGTGCTGCGTGCGCAGATGGCGATTTACGTAGTATGTCGTCGTATAACATGGTACGCGCGGCGCGGTGCAATGGCGTCACGGGTTTACCCGGAACTTGTCTCTATATTTCGCTGTTGCTGATGAGTTGCACTGTGCGTGGCGGCGCTGCTTAGAGATAGGATGACCGATGATTGCGGCACATTGCTTTGGCCTGCGCGACGACGTGAGATGGAAGGGCGCCGCAGAAGAGGCGTCGCGGGCCTCGCGTGCAGGCCAATCGAGCGCGTGCATCGCGCATGCCGATTGAAGGCCACGCACGCTACGCTATGTCGAAGCGCACCCGCGCCCGCGTCCGATCGCGGCACAATACGGGCGCGCGGCCCGCATGTCGTCCCGCAGGGACGCGCAGCGTATTGCGCAGGCTCGACGCACCGCGCGCGCCGCGGCCGCGAATTCATGGGGTGAGAGGGAGCAACGGACGGTGCAGCAACACGACGACGAACGACATTTCTTTGCCTTCAACGGCGACGCGGACGGCCTCTGCGCGCTTCAGCAGCTGCGGCTCGCGGAGCGCGTGCGCGGCACGCTCGTGACGGGCGTGAAGCGCGACATCCGGCTGCTGGAACGGATCGACGCGCGCGTCGGCGATCGCGTGACCGTGCTCGACATCTCGCACGACCAGAACCGCGACGCCTGCGCGCGGCTGCTGCGGGCCGGCGCGACGGTCCGCTATTTCGATCATCACTTCGCGGGCGAATTGCCGGACGATCCGCGCTTCGAGGCGCACATCGACACGGCGGCCGACGTCTGCACGAGCGTGCTCGTGAACCGTCATCTCGGCGGCCGGCATGTGCGCTGGGCGATCGTCGCGGCCTTCGGCGACGAGCTGCCGGCGCTCGGCGACGCGCTCGCGCATGCGCACGCGATCGATGCAGCGGAGCGCGACACGCTTGCCGAGCTCGGACGCTATCTGAACTACAACGCGTACGGCGACTGCATCGGCGATCTGCATTTCGATCCGGCCGCGCTCGCCGATGCGATGCTGCCGTGCGCGGATCCGCTCGAGTTCGTGCGCGGCACCGCGGTGTTCGCCGCGCTGCGCGACGGCTATCTCGACGACATGGCGCGCGCCTGCGCGCTCGCGCCGCTGCGCGAGGTGTCGGGCGCGACGCTGATCCGCATGCCCGATCGCCCGTGGGCGCGCCGCGTTGCCGGGATGCTCGCGAACCAGCGGATGCGCGACGCGCCGCATGCGGCGCTCGCGGTGCTGTCGCCGCGCGCGCAGGGCGGGCTCGTCGTCAGCGTGCGCGTGCCCGACGGCCGACCGCTGGGCGCGGACGAATTCTGTCGCGGCTTTCCGACCGGCGGCGGACGCAAGCGCGCGGGCGGGATCAATCATTTGCCGGAAAGAGAATTCGACGCGTTCGTCGCGCGCTTCGAGGCGGCGTTCCGGCTCGGCTGATCGCCGTGTAGGCGGGCGTCGGCGCGCTGTTGCACGCGCGAACGCACGCATCGATGTGACGTCGATCTGCGTGCCGTGCCGTGCCGTGCCGTGCCGTGCCGTGCCGTGCCGTGCCGTATCGCCGGCGCGACGCGTCGCGACCGGCGAGCAATCCGGCATCGATGAACCGATCTCGCTCATCGCTTGCCGCCGTTGCTCGCCACTTGCCACTCGCCGCACAGCATGCGACTACGCGGCCGCCCCCCATCAATTGCAGAACGCGACGTGCTCGAGCAGCGCGAACGCGACGTCCGGCCGCAGATACGCGGCGCCGCACCACGCGACGAACGCGAGCGCACCGGCCGCAAGCGCCGCGCGAATCATGCCCACGCGGCGCGGCCGCCCAGCGGACGCGCGATCCGCGCATCGTCGATCGGCAGATGCAGCAGCGCCGCGAGCACGCCGAGCGCGATCGAGCCGATCCACAGCGGCAGGTACGAATGCGTCGCGTCGTAGACCACTGCGCCGAGCCATACGCCGAAGAAGCTGCCGAGCTGATGGCCGAAGAAGACGAAGCCGAACAGCGTCGCGATGTAGCGCACGCCGAACACCTGCGAGATCACGCCGTTCGTCAGCGGCACCGTGCCGAGCCACGTGAGGCCCATCACGGCTGCGAACACGTACACGCTCGCCGGCGACAGCGGCACGGCGACGAACGCCGCCATCGCGAATGCGCGCACGAGATACAGCACCGACAGCACGTATTTGCGACGCAGCAGGCCGCCGAGGTGCCCGCACGCATAGGTGCCCACCACGTTGGTCAGCGCGATCAGCGCGAGCGCGACGCTCGCGTGCCGCGACGGCAGCCCGTGGTCGAGCAGATACGCGGGCAGATGCGTCGCGATGAACGCAAGCTGAAACCCGCACGCGAAAAAGCCCGCGTTCAGCAGCCAGAAGCCGCGATGCGAGAACGCCTCCCGTACCGCCTCGCCGATCGACTGTTCGGCGTCGGCTTGCGCGTTCGCGGCCTGCGCGGGGCGGTCGCGCAGCAGCACCGCGAGCGGCGCGAGCAGCAGCGCGACCAGCGCGAGCGCGACGAACGCATGCTGCCAGCCGATTCCGCCGATCAGCGTCTGCGCGACGGGCACCATGCAGAACTGGCCGAGCCCGCCGATCGCGCCGGCCACGCCAAGCGCCCAGCTGCGCCGCTCGGGCGCGCAAAGCCGGCTCAGCGCGCCGTAGACGGACGCGAACGCGGCGCCCGACAGCGCGATGCCGATCACGAGCCCCGCGCCGACGGTGAACAGCGCGGCGGAGCCCGCCAGTGCCATCGTCACGAGCCCGAGCGCGTACAGCAGCATGCCGACGACGATCACGCGCACCGAGCCGAAGCGGTCGGCGACCATCCCGGTGAACGGCTGCGCGATTCCCCAGATCAGGTTCTGCAGCGCGAGCGCGAGGCCGAACGCTTCGCGCGACCAGCCGTGGTCGAGCGTCACCGGCGCGAGAAACAGGCCCTGCACATGGCGGATACCCAGCGCGGCGCCCATGATCAGGCCGCCGGCGAGTACGGGCAGCCAGCGGCGTCGGGCGTCTTGCTCGATCGGGCTCATGTGTGTCTCCGGATGAAGGTGCGCGACGAAAGGCGCCGCGCCGCTTCCGATTAGACGATCGGCGCGATCGCCGCTCAAGCGATCATTCGGTCAGGTTCGCATGCGTGGCGGGAATGCGAGCGGCGGTGTGCCGGCGTCGCGGTGGGTGTCGTGCGGCGCAGTCCGTATAGAGGAAGTCTCGTGCGCCGGACACGGCCGCCTCAGCTGCGCGCCGCATCGTGCGCGCGTATCGCGACGTCGCACGCGGCCGCTTCGGCGAGCATCCAGTCGCGCACGTCGGCGACTTCGCGGCGCGGCGCCGGATCGTGCTGGTAGAGCCAGTAGCCGTATGTATCGGGCCGCGCGCGGATGCGCGGGCCCAGCACCGCGAGCCGGCCGTCCGACAGCATCGGCGCGACCAGCGCGAGGCGCCCGAGCGCGACGCCCTGGCCGGCGATCGCGGCCTGAATCACCTGATCGTACTGGTTGAAGCGCAGCACGCCCTTCGGCCGCGCATCGCCAAGCCCGCCCGCGTGCAGGTGCGCTTGCCATTGCAGCTGCGCTTGCGGCGGCCCGTCGAATTCGAGCAGCACGTGCTCGGCGAGCGCGGCGGCATCGACGAGCGGACGCGCGGCGAGCGCCGGGTGCGCGACCGGCAGCACGATCTCGTCGAACAGCCGCAGCGCGCCGGCCGGTGCGCGATCGCGCGGGCAGTAGCGGATCGCGAGATCGATGCCTTCGGCGCGCAAATCGAGTACCTTGTCGTTCGCGGCGACGCGCAGATCGACGTCCGGCAACCGCGCCTGCAGGCCGCCGAGCCGCGGCAGCAGCCACAGCGCGGTGACGCCGATGCTCGCGGTGATCGTGACCGGCTGACGCTCGCGCGCGACGGCGAGCGACGCGACGGTGTCCTGCAGGCTGTGCAGCGCCGCATCGGCCGCGCGGAACAGCCGCTCGCCCTCGGGCGTGAAGGCGATCGTCCGGTAGCCGCGCCGCAGCAGCGCGACGCCGAGATGCGCTTCGAGCGCATGAATCTGCCGGCTCACGGCCGACTGCGTGACGCACAGATCCTGGGCGGCGAGCGTGATGCTCATCCGGCGGCCGACGGCGACGAAGCCGCGTACCAGATCGAGCGACGGAAGGCGAACGAGCGGCGTTGACATGCGTGGGGCTCATGCGAACGGAGCAGCAAGATTGGTTGAGAACGCGGCGCCCGTCAAGTTCAATGGACGGGCGACGCGGCGCGCATCGGCGACCGCGCGGCATATCGGCGACCGATGCGCAGGCGACAGGAGACGGCATGACGATTTCGAACCAGGACGGCGGCGCAGCGCGCGGCGAACGCAGCAGCGGCGCGGCGCTGCCGCCCGAATCCGTGACGCTGCACGCGGCCGACGGCTACCCTTTGCGCGCGCACGTGTGGCGGCATCGCGGCGGGGCGGGTGCCGCGCGGCCCGTGACCGTGATCAATTGCGCGACGTCGGTGCGCTGCGACTACTACTTCCGGTTCGCGGCCTGGCTGTTCGCGCACGGGCGCGACGTGCTCGTCTACGACTATCGCGGCATCGGCGGCTCGCGGCCCGCGCGGCTCGCATCGCTGCAGGCGAACTGGCTCGACTGGGGGCGGCTCGATTGCGACGCGGCGTTGCGATACGCGCGCGATGCGTTCCCCGGGCAGCCGCTCGATGTCGTCGCGCACAGCATCGGCGGCGTCGCGCTCGGGCTCGCCGCATCGAATGCGCATGTGCGGCACGCGGTGACGGTCGGCGCGCAGTTCGCGTACTGGCGCGACTACCTGCCGGCCGAGCGGCGGCGGATGTGGTGGAAGTGGCACGTCGCGATGCCCGTGCTGGCGGCCGCGTTCGGCTACGTGCCCGCGAAGCGGCTCGGCTGGATGGAGGACACGCCGCGCGGCGTCGCGCTCTCGTGGGCGCGTTCGCGCCCGCGTTTCGAAGACGCCTACACGCGCGGCCTGCTCGCCGAAACCGCGGCGAGCCGTGCGGCATTGCCGGCGCGCTTCGCGGCGCTGTCCGCACCGATGCTCGCGATCGGCCTCGACGACGATCCGTTCGGCACCGTCGACGCGATCGAGCGACTCGTCGCGTACTACACCGGCAGCGACGTCACGCACTGGCGGATCGCGCCGCGTGCGATCGGTGTCGACGCAATCGGGCACTTCGCGTTCTTCCACAGCCGCTTCGCCGAGACACTGTGGCCGCTGGCGCTGTCCTGGCTACAGCACGGTGCGTTGCCGGACGATGCGCCGGGGCGCGCATATGCGCATCATCCTGCGACGCGCGATGCGTCGCAGCGTGGCCGCGTGCCGGGCGCCGTCGCCCACGGCTGAACGACGCGCGCGGCGCGGCGGCGCGCTGTGCTCGTATGCGGACGCCGCGCGCCGATCGCCGCCGCGGTCGGCCGATCGATTACCATCGGACGTTTTGTTCCACAGCCCGTCGCCCGCCGATGTCCATGCCGCCCGATTCCGTTTCCCCGGCCGATTCGCCGTCCGCCTACCGCATGCACGCGCTCGACGTGCCGCATGCGGCCGGGCGGGCCGGCGTGCAGGTCGTGCGCGTCGATTTCGACTGGGACGTGCCGCTCACCGCGCGCGCGTATGCGGCGCTGAGCGATGCGGAGCGCGCGCGGGCCGCGCGCTATCTACGGCACGCGGATGCCGTGCGCAGCGCCGCGACGCGGGCCGCGCTGCGCGACGTGCTCGGCGCGGCGCTGCACGTTGCACCGCACGCGATCGCGATCGTCGTCGACGAGGCGGGGCGCCCGTCGCTCGATCGCGCGCATCGCGTGCCGCTCGATTTCAACGTGTCGCATGCGGGCGAGCACGCGCTGATTGCCTGGGCGCCGGCGGGCCGCGTCGGCGTCGACATCGAGTGCTGCCACCGTCCGACGGACTGGCGCGCACTCGCCGGCGAAGTCTGCGCGCCGGCCGAGATCGCGTATCTCGACAGCCTGCCGGACGATGCGCGTGCGTCCGCGTTCATGCGCGTGTGGTCGGCGAAGGAGGCGCTGCTGAAGGCGCTGGGCACCGGCATCGTCGGCGGCTTGGGCGCGTTCGCGGTCGTGCCGCCGCGCGACGCGGCGACGCCCGCCACGACGATCGTCGATCCGGCTGCGCCGGCGGCCGGCGTGGCCGCGTTCGACGCCGCGTGGCTCGACGCGGCGCCCGACTACGCGGCGTGCGTCGCGTGGGCGCGCGCGTGAGCGGCGCCGGCGCTCATTCGAGCGCCAGGTCGTTCGGCGACGCGTAGCGCGCCTTGATCACGTCGCTCATCGGGAAGTCGAACGACAGCCCCTTCGGCGGCACCGGCTTCATGAACCACTTGTCGTACAGCGCGTCGATCTCGCCGCGCTTCATCAGCTGGACGAGCACGCCGTCGACGAGCGCCTTGAACTGCGGATCGTCCTTGCGCAGCATGAACCCGTAGGCTTCCGACGACTGCGGCGTGCCGACGATCCGCCAGTCGGCCGGCTTTGCCGCAAGCTGGCGCACGCCCGCGAGCAGCACGTCGTCCATCATGTACGCGGCCGCGCGGCCCGATTCGAGCGTGAGGCGTCCTTCCCCATAGTCCTTCGCGCTGATGATCTGCATGTTCATCTTCTTTTCCTCGTTCATCTTGCGCAGCAGGCGTTCGGACGTCGTGCCCTGGTTCGTGACGACCGTCTTGCCGGCGAGGTCGGGAAAGTCGCGGATGCCCGACTGGGTACGCGTGAGCAGGCGCGTCGTCGCGACGAAGAAGGTCGTCGAGAACGCGACCTGTGCATGACGCGCGGCGAGATTGGTCGTCACGCCGCATTCGAGATCGACGGTGCCGTTCTGCACGAGCGGAATGCGGTTCTGCGACGTGACGGGGATGAAGCGCACCTGCAGGTCGGGCTTGCCGGTGCGCGCTTTCACGGCCGCGATCACGCGGTCGCACAGATCCTGCGAGAAGCCGATCACCTTGCCGCTCGCGTCGACGTACGAGAACGGCACCGAGGTTTCGCGATGGCCGATCGAGATCAGGTTGGTCTGCCGGATCTTCTCGAGCGTGCCGGAGAGCGGTTCGGCGGCGTGCGCGGTGCCGGTGGCGAGCGCGCACGCGGTGACGAGCAGGGCGGTGAGCCGGGACGGGAAGTTCATGGCGGGTCTCTGTAGGCGAAGGGTGATTCGTATGTTGCCAAAGACAAAATAATTGCAACATATGTTAAACCCGTGGTGCCGCGTGCCGAGCCGGCGGCCCGCGCCGGACATCAGGGAAACTCCCGAGTCGAAATCGGCGAAAACGGGTTGTCTAGACAAGTCGCGATCGCTACACTGCAATCCATCCCGAACTTGTCTAGACAGGATTGCACACATGATCACGCTTACCCCCGGCCACCTGACCCTCCCGCAACTGCGCCAGATCGCGCGCGAGCCCGTGCAGCTGACGCTGGATCCGGCCAGCTTCGCGAAGATCGACGCGGGCGCGAAGGCCGTGTCCGACATCGCCGCGAAGGGCGAGCCGGCGTACGGCATCAACACGGGCTTCGGTCGTCTGGCCAGCACGCATATCCCGCACGATCAGCTCGAATTGCTGCAGAAGAACCTCGTGCTGTCGCATGCAGTCGGTGTCGGCGAGCCGATGGCGCGTTCGTCGGTGCGTCTGCTGATCGCGCTGAAGCTGTCGAGCCTCGGCCGCGGCCATTCGGGCATTCGCCGCGAAGTGATGGACGCGCTGATCAAGCTGTTCAACGCCGACGTGCTGCCGCTGATTCCGGTGAAGGGCTCGGTCGGCGCATCGGGCGACCTCGCGCCGCTCGCGCACATGTCGGCCGTGCTGCTCGGCGTCGGCGAAGTGTTCATCCGCGGCGAGCGCGCGAGCGCGGTGGACGGGCTGCGCGTCGCGGGCCTCGCGCCGCTGACGCTGCAGGCGAAGGAAGGCCTCGCGCTGCTGAACGGCACGCAGGCGTCGACGGCGCTTGCGCTCGACAACCTGTTCGCGATCGAAGACCTGTACCGCACGGCGCTCGTCGCCGGCGCACTGTCGGTCGATGCGGCGGCCGGCTCGGTGAAGCCGTTCGACGCACGTATTCACGAACTGCGCGGCCATCGCGGCCAGATCGATGCGGCGGCCGCGTATCGCGAGCTGCTCGAAGGCTCGGCGATCAACCTCTCGCACCGCGACTGCGGCAAGGTGCAGGATCCGTACAGCCTGCGCTGCCAGCCGCAGGTAATGGGTGCATGCCTGGACCAGATGCGTCATGCGGCCGACGTGCTGCTCGTCGAGGCGAACGCGGTATCGGACAACCCGCTGATCTTCCCGGATACCGGCGAAGTGCTGTCGGGCGGCAATTTCCATGCGGAGCCCGTCGCGTTCGCGGCCGACAACCTCGCGCTCGCGGCTGCGGAAATCGGCGCGCTGGCCGAGCGCCGCATCGCGCTGCTGATCGACGCGACGCTGTCGGGCCTGCCGCCGTTCCTCGTGAAGGATGGCGGCGTGAACTCGGGCTTCATGATCGCGCACGTGACGGCTGCCGCGCTCGCATCGGAGAACAAGACGCTCGCGCATCCGGCGTCGGTCGATTCGCTGCCGACCTCGGCGAACCAGGAAGACCACGTGTCGATGGCGACGTTCGCGGCACGCAAGCTGGCCGACATCGCCGACAACACGAAGCACATCCTCGCGATCGAACTGCTCGCGGCCGCGCAGGGCGTCGATCTGCGCGAGAACGAGACGAGCCCGAAGCTCGCGGAAGTGATGAAGACGATTCGCAGCAAGGTCGCGCATTACGAGCTCGACCACTACTTCGCGCCGGACATCGCCGTGATCGCGAAGCTCGTCGGCGAGCGCGCGTTCGCGAAGCACTGCCCGTTCGCCTTCGCATCGGAGCAGTAAGCCGATGAGCGCGCCGGTCTACCAGGAGATCAAGGATTTCATCCTGGCCCGCATCCACGCCGGCGAATGGGCGGAGGGCGATCAGGTGCCGTCCGAGAACGAACTGGCCCGCGAGTTCAAGGTCGCGCGCATGACCGTCAACCGCGCGCTGCGCGAGTTGACGGACGAGCAGGTGCTCACGCGGATGAAGGGCGCCGGCACCTACGTCGCGCGGCCGAAGTACGAGTCGACGCTGGTTGCGATCCGCAGCATCTCCGAGGAGGTCGACGCGCGCGGGCATGCGTACCACGCGCGTGTGCTCGGCCTCGAGACGATCCGTGCGGACGACACGCTCGCCGAGGAGATGCAGATGGCCGTGCGCGCCAAGCTGTTTCATTCGCAGGTGCTGCACTTCGAGAACGACGAACCGGTGCAGCTCGAAGAGCGCTGGGTGAACCCGGCGGTCGCGCCGGATTACGCGGCGCAGGACTTCACGAACACGACGCCGAACCAGTACCTGATGCGCGCGGCGCCGCTGCAGCGCGTCGAGTACCGGATCGAAGCGGCGGTGCCCGCGCCCGAGCGGCGCGAGCAGCTTCGGATGGACGACGTCGAGCCGTGTCTGGTTTTACATCGGCGCACCTGGTCGCAGGGCGTCGTCGCCTCGGTGGCGAATTTGTGGCATCCCGGCAGCCGTTATCGCTTCACCGGGCATTTCTGATTCCTATTGATATTTCCTTTCCTTCGGGAGCAGTCGTCATGAACCATCCGAAACACATCGATCCCCGTCTCGATCCGACGCGTACGATCCGCGCCCCGCGCGGCAGCGAGAAGACCTGCAAGACCTGGCTCGCCGAAGCGGCGTACCGGATGATCCAGAACAACCTCGATCCGGAAGTCGCCGAGCATCCGCATGCGCTCGTCGTGTACGGCGGCATCGGCCGCGCGGCGCGCAACTGGGAGTGCTACGACCAGATCCTCGCGTCGCTCAAGGATCTCGAGGAAAACGAAACGCTGCTGATCCAGTCGGGCAAGCCGGTCGGTGTGTTCCGCACGCACAAGGACGCGCCGCGCGTGCTGCTCGCGAACTCGAACCTCGTCCCGCACTGGGCGAACTGGGATCACTTCAACGAACTCGATCGCAAGGGCCTGATGATGTACGGCCAGATGACGGCCGGCAGCTGGATCTACATCGGTAGCCAGGGCATCGTGCAGGGCACGTACGAGACGTTCTTCTCGGTCGCGAACCAGCACTTCAACGGCGATCCGTCGGGCCGCTGGATCCTGACGGGCGGCCTCGGCGGGATGGGCGGCGCGCAGCCGCTCGCCGCGACGATGGCCGGCTTCTCGATGATCGCGGTCGAATGCGACGAGACGCGCATCGACTTCCGCCTGAAGACGCGCTACGTCGACAAGAAGGCGACGACGCTCGACGAAGCGCTCGGCATGATCGAGGAAGCGAAGCGCAGCGGCAAGCCGGTGTCGGTCGGCCTGCTCGGCAACGCGGCCGACGTGTTCACCGAACTCGTCGAGCGCGGCATCACGCCGGACTGCGTGACCGACCAGACGAGCGCGCACGATCCGATCAACGGCTACCTGCCGCAGGGCTGGACCGTCGCGCAATGGCGCGAGGCGCAGAAGGTCGATCCGCAGAGCATCGTGAAGGTCGCGAAGCAGTCGATGGCCGTGCAGGTGCGCGCGATGCTGACGCTGCAGCAACGCGGCGCCGCGACGCTCGACTACGGCAACAACATTCGCCAGATGGCGCTCGAGATGGGCGTCGAGAATGCGTTCGACTTCCCGGGCTTCGTGCCGGCTTATATCCGTCCGCTGTTCTGCGAAGGCAAGGGGCCGTTCCGCTGGGTCGCGCTGTCGGGCGATCCGGAAGACATCTACAAGACCGACCAGAAGGTGAAGGAGCTGATCCCCGACGATCCGCACCTGCACAACTGGCTCGACATGGCGCGCGAGCGCATTGCGTTCCAGGGTCTGCCGGCGCGCATTTGCTGGGTCGGCGTGAAGGATCGCTACCGCCTCGGCCAGGCGTTCAACGAGATGGTGAAGAACGGCGAGCTGAAGGCGCCGATCGTGATCGGCCGCGATCACCTCGACACCGGCTCGGTCGCGAGCCCGAACCGCGAGACGGAATCGATGAAGGACGGCTCGGACGCCGTCAGCGACTGGCCGCTGCTCAACGCGCTGCTGAACACCGCGGGCGGCGCGTCGTGGGTGTCGCTGCATCACGGCGGCGGCGTCGGGATGGGCTTCTCGCAGCACTCGGGCGTCGTGATCGTCGCCGACGGCACGGCTGACGCGCACGAGCGTCTCGGCCGCGTGCTGCTGAACGACCCGGCGACGGGCGTGATGCGCCACGCGGACGCCGGCTACGAACTCGCGCAGCAGACGGCCCGCGAAGTCGGCCTGAAGCTGCCGATGCTCGGTCGCTGAGCATGACGGCGCACGACCGCGCGCCGATGGCCGCCGCGCTGATCCGCGCGGCGGATCTCGTTGCGTCGCCGTGGAAGAACGGCGGCGGCGTGACGCGCGAAATCGCCGCCCGATTCCCCGAAGCGGGCCATGCCGACGCGCCGGGCGCCAGCGCGCCGCGCGGCGGCGCGCTCGACACGTTCGTGTGGCGCGTGAGCGTCGCCGACGTCGGCGCGGCGGGGCCGTTCTCGCGCTTCGACGGCGTCGACCGCACGCTCGTGCTGCTGTCCGGCGCCGGGATGACGCTCGCGGAAGCGGGCGGGCGGCGCCACGTGCTCGATGCGCCGCTCGCGCGTGCCGACTTCGCGGGCGAATCGGCGATCGACGCGACGCTGCACGACGGACCGACGCGCGACTTCAACCTGATGACGCGTCGCTCGGCCGCGCGCGGCACGCTCGACGTATGGCGCGCGGGCACGCACCGCGTCGCGCGCGCCGACACCGTGTTGCTGTTCTGCGCGGCGGGCGCCGTCGAGGTTGCGCTCGACGACGCGCGCTTCGCCCTGGAAGAAATGGACACGTTGCGGCTCGACGGGCCGCCGCGTGCGCTTGACGTCGTCGTGAGCGGAGGCGGCGCGCTGCTGGCCGTGTCGCTCGTCGTCGGCGAACGAGACTGAACGCATGAAACCGACTGTCTGGCATCACCTGAGGCTGTGTCCGCACGGCCATCCCGACGAAACGATCGACGATGCGGCGATCGCCGTCGACGAAACCGGCGCGATCGTGTGGCTCGGCGCATGCGCTGCGCTGCCGCACGGCTATGCGCACTGGCGGCGCGAGGACTTGCACGGCGCCTGGGTGACGCCGGGCCTCGTCGACTGCCACACGCACCTCGTGTACGGCGGCACGCGCGCGGACGAATTCGCGCAGCGCCTCGCCGGCGTCAGCTACGAGGAGATCGCACGGCAGGGCGGCGGGATCGTGTCGACGGTGCGCGCGACGCGCGCGGCCGACGAGACCGCGTTGTTCGTGCAGGCCGCCGCGCGGCTGCAGCCGCTGCTGGCCGAAGGCGTGACCGCGATCGAGATCAAGTCGGGCTACGGGCTCGACCTCGCGAGCGAGCGCAAGATGCTGCGCGTCGCGCGGCAGCTCGGCGAACGCTTTCCGGTGAGCGTCTACACGACCTTCCTCGGCGCGCACGCGCTGCCGCCCGAATATGCGGGCCGCGCGGACGCATACATCGACGAAGTATGCGAGCGCATGCTGCCGGCGCTGGCCGACGAAGGGCTCATCGATGCGGTCGACGTGTTCTGCGAGCGCATCGGTTTCTCGCTCGCGCAGACGGAGCGCGTGTTCGAAGCCGCGACGCGACGCGGGCTGCCGGTGAAGCTGCACGCGGAGCAGTTGTCGAACGCGGGCGGCACCGCGCTCGCCGCGCGCTATCGCGCGCTGTCGGCGGACCACCTCGAGTTTCTCGACGAAGCCGGCATCGAAGCGATGAAGGCGGCCGGCACGGTGGCCGTGCTGCTGCCGGGCGCGTACTACTTCATTCGCGAGACGCAGTTGCCGCCGATCGATCTGCTGCGCCGGCACGGCGTGCCGATCGCGCTCGCGACCGATCACAATCCCGGCACGTCGCCGCTCGAATCGCTGCTGCTGACGATGAACCTCGGCTGCACGCTGTTCCGGATGACGGTGCCCGAAGTGCTGCAGGGTGTCACGCGCCACGCGGCCGCCGCGCTCGGCCGAGCCGATCGCCACGGCGCGCTTGAAGTCGGCCGGCAGGCCGATTTCGCGGTGTGGTCGGTCGGCTCGCTGGCGGAACTCGCATACTGGATCGGCCGGCCGCTCTGCGAGCAGGTCGTGCGCGGCGGCACGACCGTGTTTCGGCGGATGATCGGATAGCCCTGGACGAGACGAGACTCACGATGACCGACATGATGTTGTTTGCGGAGCACGCTTATCTGCCCGACGGCTGGCGCCGCAACGTGCTGCTGCGCTGGGACGCGAGCGGCACGCTGAGCGGCGTGACGCCCGACACCGATGCGCCCGCCGGCGTCGCGCGCGCGGCCGGCCCCGTATTGCCCGGTATGCCGAACCTGCATTCGCACGCGTTCCAGCGCGCGATGGCGGGGCTTACCGAATACCGCGCGAATCCGGCCGACAGCTTCTGGAGCTGGCGCGACCTGATGTATCGCTTCGCGCTGAAGATCACGCCCGACGCGCTCGCGGCAATCGCACGCTGGCTCTATGTCGAGATGCTGAAGTGCGGCTATACGTCGGTGTGCGAGTTCCACTACGTGCACCACGCGCAGGACGGCTCGCGCTATCCGCATATCGCCGAACTCGGCACGCGCGTGATCGACGCGGCGCGCGCGGCCGGCATCGGCATCACGATGCTGCCGGTCTCGTATCAATTCGCGGGCTTCGGCAACAGGCCGCCGCGTGACGATCAGCGCCGCTTCATCAACACGCCGGACGGCCTGCTCGAACTGCTCGACGCGATGCGCCGCACGGCCCCGGAGCACGGCGGACTGCGCTACGGCGTCGCGCCGCACTCGCTGCGCGCGGTGTCGGAGAACGGGTTGCGCGTGCTGCTCGACGGGCTGCCCCACGACGCACCGGTGCACATCCACATTGCCGAGCAGACGGCCGAAGTCGACGACTGCGTGCGTGCGTACGGCGCGCGCCCCGTGCAGTGGCTGCTCGATCGTTTCGACGTCGACGCGCGCTGGTGCCTCGTGCACGCGACGCACATCGACGCCGCGGAGACGGCGGCGCTCGCGAAGCGCGGCGCGGTAGCCGGCCTGTGCCTGACGACCGAAGCGAACCTCGGCGACGGCATCTTTCCGGCCGTCGACTATCTCGCGCAACGCGGCGCGATCGGGATCGGTTCGGACAGCCATGCATCGGTCGACTGGCGCGCGGAGCTGCGCCTGCTCGAATACGGGCAGCGGCTCGTGCATCGTGCGCGCAACGTGCTCGCGAGCGAGACGCACGCGTACGTGGCCGATCGATTGTTCGACGCCTCGCTCGCGGGTGGCGCGCAGGCGAGCGGGCGGCCGATCGGCGCGCTGCGCGACGGCTGCCGCGCCGACTGGCTTGTGCTCGATCCCGATCATCCGGCGATCGCCGAACACGACAGCACCGCCTGGCTGTCCGGCGCGGTGTTCGCCGAACACGGCGATACGCCGGTGCTCGACGTCTATACGGGCGGCGAGCGCGTGGTGAGCGGCCGCCGCCATCGCGACGAAGCGGCCGCCTATGCGGACTACCGCGCCGCACTGGCGCAACTGCTGCGCTGATGCGCGGCTACCGGCGCATGCACCCCCGTGCGCCGCTCGACTTCCACGGTGACGCGACATGACTGAACAACCGGCTGTATTCACGCTGAAGCAGGGCACGGTGCCGCTGCTGATCTCGATTCCGCACGCAGGCACGTACATCCCCGACGACATCGCGGCGACGATGACGCCCGACGCGCGCTTCGTCGACGACTGCGACTGGCATCTGGAGCGGCTGTACGCGTTCGCGGCCGAACTCGGCGCATCGATCCTCGTGCCATCGCATGCGCGCTACGTCGTCGATCTGAATCGTCCGCCCGACAACGAGAACCTCTATCCGGGGCAGGACACGACGGGGCTCGTGCCGGTTGACACGTTCGACAAGCTGCCGCTGTATCCGGCGGGCGCACTGCCCGACGACGACGAAATCGCACGCCGCCGCGACCGCTATTGGCGTCCGTACCACGGCGCGCTGCAGGACGAGATCGCGCGGCTCAAGCGCGACCACGGCCGCGTGCTCGTATGGGAGGCGCACTCGATCCGCTCGCACGTGCCGCGCTTCTTCGAAGGGCGGTTGCCGGATTTCAATTTCGGCACCGCGAGCGGCGCGAGTGCCGCGCCCGGCCTCGCGGAAGCGCTGGCCGCGCGCGTGCTCGAACACGGCGGCTATACGGCGGTCGCCAACGGGCGTTTCAAGGGCGGCTACATCACGCGTCATTACGGCGTGCCGGAGACCGGCGTGCAGGCCGTGCAGCTCGAGCTGTCGCAGATCACGTACATGGACGAGGCGCGGCCGTATGCGTACGACGAAGCGCGCGCCGCGCGCGTCGCGCCCTTGCTGCGCACACTCGTCGAAACGGCGCTCGCGTACCGCTGAGCGGCGGCGCGCCCGATGCGGCGGTGCCGCGAAGCGGCGTGGTGCGCGTCTGTTCGTGCGTACGCCGCGCTGCCGCAGCGCAACAACACGGCATGGGTCGTTGCGATCGATGCCGTTTTTTTTGCCGCGGCGAACCGCACGATCGTCACCCGAAAATTTGACGCAATTTTTCGTTGATATAAGCTGAATGTCAGGAAGTCGCCGCACGTGCATCGGCCGCGAGCGCGCTCGGGAGGGGCGCGCCGTGCGATGCCGGGCTTCGGCGGCGGCTTCCCGACGCGTCGCCGCGGCGCGGCTGCCGCTTGCGCCCGATCGCGACGCGTGTCCGAGCATTCGTCTGTCCATCGAGAACGATCGTGAAAGCCGCCAGCCCATCGATACGTCGGACGCGAAGTCCGTCGGCGGGCGCGCCGACTCGGGCCGGGTCGATCCGGCCTGCTGATCGCGGCGCGCATGCCGCCCGTTTGCGCAAGCCTTGCCGCTTGGCCGTTTCCCGCTGCGGCGTGCGCCGCTTCAACCTTGCGACCGCGCACGTCTTCAGCGCGGTGCAGTGCGACGGCAGCGCGTCGTTGTTGCCCTAGCGTCCTCTTCCCGTTGCGAACCGAACCGTATGCCGTGCCGCCGCTGCGTGCACGCGGACGACACCTGCGCGCATGCGGCGCGCGTCGCCGCGCAGGCGCGCCGGTGTCGCGTGCGCCTGCGTCGTGCCGCGTGCAGACATTCGTTGCGCAGACAACGGAGCCGCGATCATGCGCGCCCGCCCGATCGTAGCCGTCACCGCCGACCGCATCATGCGCGGTCCGCATCCGAACCATACGGCCGGCGAGAAGTACCTCGACGCGCTCGTCGACGGCGCCGGCGCGCTCGCGTTCGTGCTGCCCGCGCTCGGTGCGCGCCAGCCGCTCGACGCGATCGTCGCGGCGATCGACGGACTGCTGTTGACAGGCAGCTATTCGAACGTCGAGCCGCATCACTACGGCGGCGCGCCGAGCGCGCGCGACACCTTGCACGACCGCGCGCGCGATGCCACCGCGCTGCCGTTGATCCGCGCGGCGATCGACGCCGGCGTGCCGGTGCTCGCGATCTGCCGCGGCATGCAGGAGCTGAACGTCGCCTATGGCGGCACGCTGCATCAGCGGCTGCACGCGACGGCCGGCTTCGACGATCACCGCGAACGGCTCGACGATCCGCTCGAGCGGCAATACGGTCCCGCGCACGTCGTGCAGTTCACGCCGAACGGACTGCTGCGGCGGATCGCGCGCGGCGCGACCGACGCGCGCGTGAACTCGCTGCACGACCAGGGCATCGCGCGCATCGGCGCGGGGCTCGTCGTCGAGGCACGTGCGCTCGACGGGCTCGTCGAGGCCGTCAGCGTGCGCGGCGCGCGTGCGTTCGCGCTCGGCGTGCAATGGCATCCGGAGTGGCGCTACGCGGAGCAGCCGCTGTCGCGCGACATCTTCGCGGCATTCGGCGCGGCATGCCGCGCGCGAATGGCGCATCGCATTCATGCGTTCGGCGGCGAGTTGCCGTCGCCGAACGCGTCCGACGTCGACTGAAAGAGGCCGATCATGCAACCCGAACTGACCGAATTCCTGCGCCAGCACCGCATCACCGAGGTCGAAGCGATCATTCCCGACATGGCGGGCATCGCGCGCGGGAAGATCATTCCGCGTAACAAATTCGAATCCGGCGAGTCGATGCGACTGCCGCAGGCCGTGATGGTGCAGACCGTCACCGGCGACTATCCGGAAGACGGCACGCTGACCGGCGTGACCGATCCCGACATGGTGTGCGTGCCCGATCCGTCTACGATTTGCCTGATCCCGTGGGCCGTCGATCCG
The DNA here is from genome assembly GCF_052683555.1 of Burkholderia sp. BC1. NCBI lineage: Bacteria > Pseudomonadati > Pseudomonadota > Betaproteobacteria > Burkholderiales > Burkholderiaceae > Burkholderia > Burkholderia sp. BC1. Next base: position 22,244 of record NZ_JBQYLP010000202.1, on the reverse strand, counting down.
ACCGCGCAGGTGATTCACGACTGCGTGCACTTCGACGGCTCGCCGGTCGAGATCTCGCCGCGCTACGTGCTGCGCCGCGTGCTCGAGCTGTACGAGCAGAAGGGGTGGCAGCCGGTCGTCGCGCCCGAGCTCGAGTTTTATCTCGTCGACATGAATGCCGATCCCGACCTGCCGCTGCGCCCGCCGGTCGGCCGCACCGGTCGCGCGGAGACGGGGCGGCAGTCGTATTCGATCGAGGCCGTCAACGAGTTCGATCCGTTGTTCGAGGACATCTACGAATACTGCGAGATGCAGGGGCTCGACATCGAGACGCTGATCCATGAGGTCGGCGCCGCGCAGATGGAGATCAACTTCGTACACGGCGACGCGCTGTCGCTTGCCGATCAGGTGTTCCTGTTCAAGCGCACCGTGCGCGAAGCGGCGCTGCGCCACAACATGTACGCGACGTTCATGGCCAAGCCGATGGAAGGCGAACCGGGCTCGGCGATGCACATCCATCAGAGCCTCGCGGATGCGCGCACCGGACGCAACCTGTTCGCCGACGAAGGCGGCGCCGTGTCGCCGATGTTCCATAGCTATCTCGCAGGGCTGCAGAAATACACGCCCGCGCTGATGCCGATCTTCGCGCCGTACATCAACTCGTATCGCCGGCTGTCGCGCTTCATGGCCGCGCCGATCAACGTGCAGTGGGGCTACGACAACCGCACGGTCGGCTTCCGGATCCCGCAGTCGAATCCGGTCGCGCGGCGTATCGAGAACCGGATTCCGGGTGTCGACTGCAACCCGTATCTCGCGCTCGCCGCGACGCTCGCGGCCGGCTATCTCGGTCTCGAGCAGCAGCTCGCGCCGACCGAGCCGATCGCCTCGGACGGCTACTCGCTGCCGTATCAGCTGCCGCGCAACCTGGAGGAGGGCATCTCGCTGATGGCCGCGTGCACGCCGCTCGCCGACATTCTCGGCGACAAGTTCGTGAAGGCGTATCTCGCGCTGAAGGAAACCGAATACGAAGCGTTCTTCCGCGTGATCAGCTCGTGGGAGCGCCGCCATCTGCTGCTGCACGTATGAGCGTGCGGCATCGTCATCCGGAGGCAACATGAACGATCGTCACGACGCACGGGCGAGCGCGCGCTCGACCGCCGAATACCGCGCGCTCGACGCCGCGCACCACATCCATCCGTTCTCCGACATGGGTGCGCTGAACCGCGCGGGCAGCCGCGTGATCGTGAAGGCCGACGGCGTCTATCTGTGGGACTCCGACGGCAACAAGATCATCGACGGCATGGCCGGGCTCTGGTGCGTGAACGTCGGCTACGGCCGCAAGGAGCTGGCCGACGCCGCCTATCGGCAACTGCAGGAGCTGCCGTTCTACAACACGTTCTTCAAGACCACGCATCCGCCGGTGATCGAACTCTCGGCAATGCTGGCCGAAGTCACGCCGCCCGGCTTCAACCACTTCTTCTATTGCAACAGCGGCTCGGAAGGCAACGACACCGTGCTGCGCGTCGTGCATCAGTACTGGCGCGTGCAGGGCAAGCCGCAGAAGAAGTACGTGATCTCGCGCAAGAACGGCTATCACGGCTCGACGATCGCGGGCGGCACGCTCGGTGGCATGGGCTACATGCACGAGCAGATGCCGTCGAAGGTCGAGCACATCGTCCATATCGATCAGCCGTATTTCTTCGGCGAAGCGCAGCCGGGCGAGACGCCCGAAGCGTTCGGCCTCGCGCGTGCGCAGCAACTGGAAGCGAAGATTCTCGAGCTCGGCGCGGAGAACGTCGCGGCATTCATCGGCGAGCCGTTCCAGGGTGCGGGCGGCGTGATCTTTCCGCCGTCGACGTACTGGCCGGAAATCCAGCGGATCTGCCGCAAGTACGACATTCTGCTCGTCGCGGACGAAGTGATCGGCGGCTTCGGCCGCACCGGCGAATGGTTCGCGCATCAGCACTTCGGCTTCGAACCCGATTTGATCACGATGGCCAAGGGGCTCACGTCGGGCTACGTGCCGATGGGCGCGGTCGGCATTCACGAGCGCGTCGCGCGGCCGATCATCGACAACGGCGAATTCAATCACGGGCTCACGTATTCGGGGCATCCGGTCGCCGCGGCGGTGGCCGTCGCGAACCTGAAGCTGCTGCGCGACGAGGGCATCGTCGAGCGCGTGAAGCAGCATACGGGGCCGTACTTTCAGCGTCGGTTGCGCGAGGCGCTCGCCGATCATCCGATCGTCGGCGAGATCGCGGGCGCGGGGCTCGTCGCCGGCGTCCAGCTCGCGTGCGATCGAGAACGACGCGTGCGGTTCGACGCCGCAATCGACGTCGGCACGATCTGCCGCGACTTCTGCTTCAGCGGCAACCTGATCATGCGCGCGACGGGCGACCGGATGCTGCTGTCGCCGCCGCTCGTGATTCGCGACGACGAGATCGATGCGCTCGTCGACAGCGCGAAGCGTGCATTCGATGCGACGGCGGAGCGCGTGCGGCGGGGCGCGTGAGCGTTGCGTCGGCGCCGTTACGCGCGCGCGAAACGCTGTTCTTCGAACGCGATGATGCGGGCGACGGAATCGGTGACGGTCAGCGCGCCGGTTTCGATCACGAGATCGGGTGAGGCCGGCACTTCGTACGGATCCGAGATGCCTGTGAACTGCGGCGTCTGGCCCGTCGTCGCCTTTGCGTAGAGGCGCTTCGGATCGCGCGCGGAGCAGGTTGCGATGTCGGTTTTCAGATAGATCTCGACGAAGCGATCGTCGCCGACGATCTCTCGGGCGCGCTGGCGATCGGCCGCATACGGCGAGATCAGCGCGACGACCGCGGTGATGCCCTGACTGTTCAGCAGCTTGGCGATTTCGGCGGTGCGCCGGCAGTTCTCGGAGCGGTCCTCGCGTCTGAAGCCCAGGTCGGGCGAGACGCCGGAGCGCAGTTCGTCGCCGTCGAGAATGCAGACCGGGATCCGGTGTTCACGAAGATGCGCGGCGATGCGTTGCGACAGCGTCGATTTGCCGGCGCCGCTGAGGCCGGTGAGCCACAGCGTATGGGAGTGGTACGAGGTCATCGTGACTGGAATGGGGACGGCGCGGTAACCTGCGTCGATTCATGGATCGACATTGTTGGCGGCCGATTCTAATCGACCATTATCAATGCGGCATTACGAATTAGTTACGGTTCGTTACAACAATGTCCGCATCGGTCGGGAGTGGGGGAGACGAGCGCAGGTGGCGATACCGCGGGAGGAGTGCGTGTGCGCCGCAAAAACGAAAAGGGCCTGCGTCGTGAAACGCAGGCCCTCGAATTCTTTGGTGGGCGGTACTGGGATCGAACCAGTGACCCCTGCCGTGTGAAGGCAGTGCTCTACCGCTGAGCTAACCGCCCAAAGAAGCTGAAATTATGTCAGAGCTTTTTGGGTTCGTAAAGCCCTTTCTGCAAATTTTTTTGAGCGCATGCGCAGGGCCGGCCGAGCTCCGGCTGCGACGCTCGTTTTGGAACGGCGCCGCACGCCGAACGCGAGGTCGCCATGCCGCAATCGGCGCGCTAACTCGCGCGTGCCGGCAGCGCATCGATCGACGCGCGCACATATTCGGCGAAGCGCAGCGCGACCGGCTCCGCGCTGCCGCTGCGCTTCAGCTCGAGCGTGCGCGATTCGAGCGACGCGTCCTTCAGCGGCCGGAACGCGAGCCGCTCGCTTTTGGCCTGCTGCAGCACGCGCGGCACGAGCGCAATGCCCATGCCGAACTCGATCATCGACAGGATCGTCTGCCACAGCCGCGCCTCGTGGCGAATCACCGGGCTGAACCCGGCGTTCACGCACTGCGCGATGATCAGATCGTGATAGTGCGGTGCGGCGTCGCGCGGAAACAGGATGAACGGTTCCACGGCGAGTGCCGCGAGCGCGATCTTTCTGCGTCGCGCGAACGGATGCGCGGCCGGCAGGCAGCAGACGAACGGCTCCGCATAGACGGGCGCCGATTCGACCTCGGGCGGAAAGCGGCCCCAGTGCGCATAGCCGAGGTCGATCTGGCCGCGCTGCACGGCCTGCACTTGCGCCTGCGTATTCATCTCGCTCAGGACGATCTCGACGCCGGGGTAATCGGCCTCGAAGCGACGTACCGCATCGGGCAGCCCGCGATAGAGCATCGAATGGACGAAGCCGATCCGCAGCCGGCCCGCGAGACCGGATGCGGACCGCACGGTCAGCCGTTCCGCTTCGGCGGCCTGCAGCAGCAGCCGGCGCGCTTCGCCGAGCAGCACTTCGCCCGCGTTGGTCAACGCGACGGCCTTGTTCGTGCGCGACAGCAGCTGCACGCCAAGCGTCTCCTCGAACTTGCGGATGTCGAAACTCAACGCCGGCTGCGAGATGAACAGGCGCTTCGCCGCGCGCCCGAAATGCAGTTCTTCGGCGACCGCCACGAAGTAACGCAACTGCCTCAGTTCCATCGTCTGTTCTCCTCGTCCGCGCGTCGATAAGCGATATCTATCGTACCGAATAAATCCTGTATTGGACGCTTATCGACCGCAGGCCTACGCTGTCCGAAACGCCTGACACCGCCGCGCCGCGATTGCCGGCCGCGCAACGGCGCCCGGTAATCGCCCAGCACGAGACCGGCTCGCGCGACACGCCGCGACGCCGGCCCACATCGGAGACGCACATGAACGACACAGCGCACACGCCGGCCGCCGGCGCGTCCAATATCCCCGACAGCCGGGGCCTCAATTTCTTCTCCGTCGATCCCGATCTCGGCGCGTTGCTGAGGCTGCATCTCGGCGATGCGCACTACACCGAACTCGAACCGCAGCTTCGCGCGCTCGGCGCGCGCGTGTCGGGCGAGCTCGATGAATGGGCGTCGCGCGCGGACAAACATCCGCCGGTGCTCGAGCATCGCAATCGGCGTGGTGAGGCCGTGCAGCGGATCGACAAGGATCCGGCATACGTCGCGCTCGAACGCGTCGCGTATTCGGAGCTCGGGCTCGCGGCGCTCAGCCATCAGCCGGACGCCGCGCCGCCGCTCGTCAAGTACGCGCTGACCTTTCTGTTCGTGCAGGCGGAATTCGGGCTGTGCTGCCCGGTCAGCATGACCGACTCGCTGACGCGCACGCTGCGCCGCTTCGGCGATCGCGAACTGGTGGCGCGCTATCTGCCGATGCTCGCATCGCGCGACTTCGACACGCTGTACCAGGGCGCGATGTTCATGACGGAGCAGGCGGCCGGCTCGGACGTCGGCCGGATCGCGACGCGCGCCGCACGCGACACCGACGCGCACGGCGACACCGTGTGGCGGCTGTACGGCGACAAATGGTTCTGCTCGAACGCCGACGCCGATCTCGCAATGGTGCTCGCGCGCCCCGACGGCGCGCCGGACGGCATCCACGGGCTCGCCTTGTTCCTGCTGCCGAAGACGCTGCCGGACGGCACGCGCAACCATTACCGGATCGTGCGGCTCAAGGACAAGCTCGGCAGCCGTTCGATGGCGAGCGGCGAGATCGTGCTCGAGGGTGCGCATGCGTATCTGATCGGCGAAATCGGGCGCGGCTTTCACCAGATGGCCGACATGATCAACATGTCGCGACTGTCGAACGGCGTGCGCGCGGCGGGGCTCATGCGGCGCGCGATGAACGAGGCACTGCACGTGGCCGCGCATCGCGAAGCGTTCGGCCGCAAGCTGATCGACATGCCGCTGATGCAGCGTCAGCTGATGAAGATGCTGCTGCCGACCGAGGCCGCGCGCACGATGTTCATGCAGATCGCGCTGCTGCTGCCGCAGGCCGATGCGGGCGACGAGCAGGCAGCGCGCTGCGTGCGGATCCTGACGCCGCTGATCAAGTTCCGCGCGTGTCGCGATGCGCGGCGCGTGACGGGCGATGCGATGGAAGTGCGTGGCGGCACCGGCTACATCGAGGAGTGGAGCGATGCGCGGCTCGTGCGCGACGCCCATCTCGGCTCGATCTGGGAAGGCACGAGCAATATCGTCGCGCTCGATGTCGCGCGCGCCGCGCGGCGTGAGCAGGCGCTCGACGCGCTGCGCACGTTCCTCGGCGACCGGCTCGGCGCGGCGCCGCTGCCCGACGCGAGCCGCGCCGCGCTGCGGCGCATTCTGGCGCGCGCCTGCGACGGGCTCGCGCGCGTCGCGGCCGACGGCGACGACGCGCGCGTGCGGCAAGCGGCTTCCGCGCTGTACTACGCGAGCGCGGCCGTGCTGATGGCGTGCGAGGGCGCGCAACTCGCGCCCGATTACCGCCGTCTCGCGCTTGCGCATCTGCTCGTGCGCCACAAGCTCCTGCCCGTCGATCCGCTCGCACCGGCGTCGCGCGACGACGAAGCCGCGGCGTTCGACGCCTTGCTGCGCGGCGCGCCGGTGTCGCTCGACGTCGCGCTCGACCTGCTGCCGGAGGTCGAGCGATGAACGCTTCGCGTGGCGCACTGGAAGGCCTGAAGGTCGTCGACCTGAGCCGCGTGCTCGGCGGCCCGTACTGCACGCAGGCGCTCGCCGACCACGGTGCGACGGTCATCAAGATCGAACCGCCCGGCGGCGACGAGACGCGCGGCTGGGGGCCGCCGTTCGCGGGCGACACCGCGTGGTACTTCTTGGGCGTGAACCGCAACAAGGAAGGGCTCGCGCTCGACCTGTCGCGCGACGAAGGGCGCACGATCCTCTGGCGGCTGCTCGAGGACGCCGACGTGCTGGTCGAGAACTTCAAGCCCGGTACGCTCGCGCGCTGGGGGATGGACTATGCACGCGATCTGCAGCCGCGCTTCCCGAGGCTGATCCACTGTGCGGTGACGGGTTTCGGCGCCGACGGGCCGCTTGGCGGCTTGCCGGGCTACGACGCGGTGATCCAGGCGATGGCAGGGCTGATGAGCGTGAACGGCGAGCGCGACGGCGACGCGACGCGCATCGGCTTGCCGATCGTCGACATGGTGACGGGCCTCAACGCGCTCGCCGGCATCCTGCTCGCGCTCGCCGAGCGCGAGAAGAGCGGGCGCGGTCAGTCGGTCGACATCGCGCTGTACGACTGCGGCGTGTCGCTGCTGCATCCGCATCTGCCGAATTTCTTCGGCTCGGCGCGCGTGCCCGAGCGCAGCGGCAACGCACATCCGAACATCGCGCCGTACGACAGCTACCGGACGGCGACCGTCCCGATCTTTCTCGCGGTCGGCAACGATCGGCAGTTCGCGCGGCTCGTCGCGCATCTCGGCGTGCCGGCGCTGGCCGACGATCCGCGCTTCGTCGACAACCGCAGCCGCTGTGCGCACCGCGCGGAATTGAAGGCCGCGCTGGAGGCGCGGCTCGCCGCACATGCGTGCGAGCCGCTCGCGCGCGACCTGATGGCCGCGGGCGTGCCGTGCGGGCCCGTGCGTACGGTCGCCGACGTCGCATGCGATCCGCATGCGCTGCACCGCAACCTGTTCGTCGAGATCGGCGCGTATCGCGGCACCGCCTCGCCGGTGAAGCTCTCGCGCACGCCGGCCACCTATCGGCGGCCGCCGCCCGCGCTCGGCAGCGATACGCGTGCGGTGCTCGATCGCCTCGGCGTCGACCCGGCGCTGCAGCAGCAACTGTTCGATGCCGGCGTGCTGAAGGACGCGTCCGACGAGCAAGCGGCCGGCGGCGAGGTGAGCGCCGAACGCGCCGCCGGCCGCGAGCCGCCCGGCTGACGAACTGCCGCCGGCCGGCGGCAATCCCGGCCGCACGGACGGCGCGCCGCGTCGCGCCGCCGACAACAAACATGGAGACATCGATGAGCGGTTCGCACACCCAACCCGCATTGTCCGCGAAGCCCGGCCGCGCCGCGTTCGCGGCGTTCGTCGGCACGACGATCGAGTGGTACGACTTCTATATCTACGGCACGGCCGCCGCGCTCGTGTTCGGCAAGGTGTTCTTTTCGAGCGACATGGATGCGGGCGTCGCGACGCTGCTCGCGTTCGTCACGTTCTGGGCCGGCTTCGCCGCGCGGCCGCTCGGCGGCATCGTGTTCGGCCATCTCGGCGACCGCGTCGGCCGCAAGACCGCACTCGTCATCACGCTCGTGATGATGGGGCTCGCGACGACCGGCATCGGCCTGCTGCCGACCTACGCGCAGATCGGCGTATGGGCGCCGGCGGGCCTCGTCGTGCTGCGCGTGCTGCAGGGCATCGCGGTCGGCGGCGAGTGGGGCGGCGCGGTGCTGATCGCGAGCGAGAACGCGCCGAAGCACAAGAGCATCCTCTACGCGGCATTCGCGCAGCAGGGCTCGCCGACCGGCAACCTGCTCGCGACGGGCGCGTTCTTCGCGCTGAGCGCGATGCCGACGCCCGATTTCCTGATGTGGGGCTGGCGCATTCCGTTCCTGCTGTCGGCGGTGCTCGTGATCGTCGGGATGGTGATCCGGCTGAAGCTCGAGGAGTCGGCCGACATGCAGCGCGTGCTCGCGCGCAAGCGGACCGTGAAGCTGCCGCTGCGCGAGGTCGTGCGCGATCACTGGGTCGTCGTGCTGCTCGCGGCCGGCACGCTGCCGGTGATCAACGTCACGTATTTCCGCAGCACGTTCGCGCTGTCGTGGGCGACGAAGGAACTCGGCTACGCGCAGGGCACCTTCCTCGGCATCCTGTCGATGTCGCTCGTCGTGCAGTTCCTGATGCAGCCGGTCGGCGCGTGGTTCGTGTCGAAGGTCGACATGCGCCGCGCGATGTGCTGGATCCTGATTCCGGAAATCGTGCTGATGCCGCTGATGTTCCACGCGGTCGGCACGGGTTCGTACTGGGTCGCGGTCGCGGGGATGTGCATCTCGACGATTCCGTCCGCAATGTTCTACGGAGCGGTCGGCGGGGTGCTCGCGCGCGTGTTTCCGGCCAACGTCCGCTATACGGGGCTGTCGCTCGCGTATCAGTTGAGTGCACTCGTCGTCGGTGGCGGCACGCCGGTGCTCGCGCAGGCAATCCTGAATTCGACCGGCAGCATCGTCGGCGTCGCGATCGCGTCGGGCATCTACGCGCTCGTGTCGCTCGTCTGCATGATCGCGCTGCTCAATCGCACCGGCCATCGCGCGGACGCGTTGTCGAGCGCCGAGCGCAGCGATGCGGCCGAATGGGCGGCCGCGCCGGCCGGCGACGCAGCGGCCCCGCGCGACGACGAGCGCGGGCTGAAGCCGGCCGGGGAAACCGCATGATCGCGCGCGGCACGGCAGGGCCGCCGCACGCTCCGCGGTATGCGCCGCGGTACGTGCCGCCGCACATGCGGCCGCGCCAATGAAAAACGGCACCGTGCGATGCACGGTGCCGCCTCGTTTCGGGCACGGGCCGCGCGCTGTGCCGCGGCCCCACCTGTCGAATGTCAGCCTTCGGTCGGCGGCACGTAGCCGGACGCCTGATCCGCGCCTTCGCCGAAGAAGTACTTCTCGGTCTGCTTCATCAGATACTGGCGCGCGCGCGGGTCGGCCATGTTCAGACGGTTTTCGTTGATCAGCATCGTCTGCTGCTTGAGCCAGCCCTGCCAGGCTTCCTTCGAGACGTTCTCGTAAATGCGCTTGCCGAGCTCGCCCGGCAGCGGCGGGAAATCGAGGCCTTCGGCTTCCTTGCCGAGCTTCGCGCATTGAATCATTCGAGCCATCGTGTACTTCTCCTGTAATCGGTCTGGGGGAGGGCAGGCGTGCCTGCGCTCAGAGCTGCTTCATCAGCACGAGCGACTTGCGCTGCCAGTTATAGAGCTTGCGGCGGTCTTCCGGCAGGTCGTCGACCGTCGCCTTGACGAAGCCGCGCTTCAGGAACCAGTGCTCGGTGCGCGTCGTGAGCACGAAGATGTGCGTGAGGCCGCGCGCCCGCGCACGCTGCTCGATGCGCTTGAGCAGCCGTTCGCCGTCGCCTGAGCCTTGCGCTTCCGGCGCGACCGTCAGGCACGCCATCTCGCCGATCTTCTCCTGCTGGTACGGATACAGCGCCGCGCAGCCGAACAGCACGCCGTCGTGCTCGATCACCGAGAAATGATCGATGTCGCGTTCGATCTGGTGGCGGCCGCGGCGCACCAGCGTGCCGTCCGTCTCGAGCGGCTCGATCAGCGACAGGATGCCGCCGACGTCGTCCGGCGTCGCCTCGCGCAGGCTCTCGAGGTTCTCGTACGAGATCATCGTGCCGACGCCGTCGTGCAGGAACAGCTCGAGCAGCATGCTGCCGTCGAGCGACTGCGGAATCAGGTGCGCACGCGTGACGCCGCCGCGGCACGCGCGGATCGAATGCTTGAGGAAGAACGCGTCGTCGCCCTGGATGTTGCCCGAGTCGAGCAGTTCGGCCGCCGCGTCGAGCGACATTTCGCGGATCAGCTCGCCCGCGTCGTCGACGATGCCGGGGCCGTCCGTCAGGAAGATGATCTTGTCCGCGCGCAGCGCGATCGCGGCGGCCGACGCGACGTCTTCCATCGACAGGTTGAACGCCTCGCCCGTCGGCGAGAAGCCGAGCGGCGACAGCAGCACGAGCTTGCGGCTCGCGAGCGAATGGCGGATCGATTCCGCGTCGATCTTGCGCACGATACCCGTGTGCGCGAAATCGACGCCGTCGAGAATGCCGACCGGCCGGGCGGTGACGAAGTTGCCCGACACGACGCTGATGTGCGCATGCGCCATCGGCGAGTTCGGCAGACCCTGGCTGATCGCGGCCTCGATGTCGAGGCGCACTTCGCCGGCCGCTTCCTTCGCCGATTCGAGTGCGCGCGCATCGGTGATCCGCAGCCCGTGCGAAAACTCCGATTCGACGCCGTGCAGGTTCAGCTGCTCCTCGACCTGCGGCCGCGAGCCGTGCACGAGCACGATCTGGATGCCCATCGCCTGCAGCAGCGCGATGTCGGACACGAGCGCGTTCAGCAGCCCCTGCTGCACCACCTCGCCGCCGAACCCCACGACGAACGTGTTGTTGCGGAACTTGTGGATATAGGGCGCGACGGAACGCATCCAGTCGACGAACTGCGCGTGCCTGAGGGCCGAATCGTCGGCGGCCGGCAGGTTCGCGTCGGCGGTCTGCGCCGGGGGGAGGTCGGTTTGGGAATTCATGGGCGGGATTATAATGCGCCCCCATGTCGAATGTACCTAAAAGTCCCGCGGCGACGCGGGCAAAAGCGCCGTCGGCCCGGCACCCGGATGGTGCGGCCGACGCGCGCGGGCAGCAGGGCCAGCCGCCGCGCCGGCAGCAGGACGAGCAGGCCGGCAAGCCGCCGCGCGCCGCACAACCGCAGGACGCGCGCACACCGCGCCGCGAACGGCCGCCGCGTGCGGCGGTCGCACCGAATCCCGTTCCGCCGATCACGTACCCGGAAAGCCTGCCCGTCTCGGGCCGGCGCGACGAGATTGCGCGCGCGATCGCCGCGCATCAGGTCGTCATCGTCAGCGGCGAAACGGGCTCGGGCAAGACCACGCAGCTGCCGAAGATCTGCCTCGAGCTGGGCCGCGGGCTCGGCGCGGGCGGCACCGGGCTGATCGGCCATACGCAGCCGCGCCGGCTCGCCGCATCGTCGACCGGCCGCCGGATCGCCGAGGAGCTCGGCACGCCGTTCGGCGAAGTGGTCGGCTACAAGGTGCGCTTTACCGACAATCTCGCGCCGGGCGCGTCCGTGAAGCTGATGACGGACGGCATCCTGCTCGCCGAGACGCAGACCGACCCGCTGCTGAAGGCGTACGACACGCTGATCATCGACGAGGCGCACGAACGCAGCCTGAACATCGATTTCCTGCTCGGCTATCTGAAGGAGATCCTGCCGAAGCGGCCGGACCTGAAGCTGATCGTCACGTCCGCGACGATCGACGCCGATCGCTTCGCGCGCCATTTCGGCAGCGACGCGCACCCGGCGCCCGTGATCGAGGTCAGCGGGCGGCTGTATCCGGTCGAGGTGCGCTATCGCCCGGTGGCCGAGGATCGGCCGGCCGTCAAGCATGCGGAAGGCACCGCGAGCCGCGACCGCGTGAAGACCGCGCGCGAGGCCGAGCGCGACCTGATGGACGCGATCGTCGACGCGGTCGACGAGCTGTGCCGCGAAGGTCCCGGCGACGTGCTCGTGTTCCTGCCCGGCGAGCGCGAGATCCGCGAGGCGGCCGAGGCGCTGCGCAAGCACCATCCGCCGCATACCGAGATCCTGCCGCTGTTCGCGCGGCTGTCGGCGGCCGATCAGGACAAGGTGTTCAAGCCGTCGAACGCGCGCCGGATCGTGCTCGCGACGAACGTCGCGGAGACCTCGCTGACGGTGCCCGGCATCCGCTACGTCGTCGACACGGGCCTCGCGCGCGTGAAGCGCTATTCGTACCGGAACAAGGTCGAGCAGCTGCAGGTCGAGCCGATCTCGCAGGCGGCCGCGAACCAGCGCGCGGGCCGCTGCGGCCGCGTCGCGGACGGCATCTGCATCCGCCTGTACGACGAAAGCGACTTCCAGGCGCGCGCGCGCTTCACCGATCCCGAGATCCTGCGCTCGTCGCTCGCCTCGGTGATCCTGCGGATGAAGTCGCTGCACCTGACGGCGATCGAGTCGTTCCCGTTCCTCGAGCCGCCGCCCGGGCGTGCGATCGCGGACGGCTATCAGTTGCTGAACGAACTCGGCGCGGTCGACGACGACAACGCGCTGACGCCGCTCGGCCGCGAACTCGCGCGGCTGCCGCTCGATCCGCGCGTCGGCCGGATGATCCTGGCCGCATGCGACCAGCAGTCGCTGCGCGAGGTGCTGATCATCGCGAGCGCGCTGTCGGTGCAGGACCCGCGCGACCGCCCGATCGACGCGCAGGAGCAGGCCGACCAGGCACATCGGCGCTTTGCCGACGAGCGCTCGGAATTCCTGCAGTGGCTGAAGATCTGGGCGTGGTTCGAGGAAGCGGTCGCGCACAAGAAGTCGAACCGGCAGCTCGTCGACGCATGCCGGCAGAACTTCCTGTCGCATCTGCGGCTGCGCGAATGGCGCGACGTGCATTCGCAGCTGCTGACGGTCGTGCGCGAACACGGCTGGCGGCTCAACGAATCGGAGGCGACGTACGAGCAGGTGCATCTGGCCCTGTTGACGGGCCTGCTCGGCAACCTCGGCCTGAAGGCCGACGACGATCCGCACTATCTCGGTGCGCGCGGGATCAAGTTCTACCTGTGGCCGGGCTCCGCGCTCGCGAAGAAGGCCGGCCGCTGGGTGATGGCGGCCGAACTCGTCGAGACGAGCCGGCTGTACGCGCGCTGCCTCGCGAAGATCGAGCCCGAATGGGTCGAGAAGGTCGGCGCGCATCTGCTGAAGAAGTCGCTGTCGGAGCCGCACTGGGAGAAGCGCCCGGCGCAGGTCAGCGCGTTCGAGCGCGCGACGTTGTACGGGCTGCCGATCTACCATCGGCGACGCGTCGCGTTCGGCAGGCAGGACCCGGCACGCGCGCGCGAGCTGTTCATTCGCGGCGCGCTCGTCGACGGCGAGTTCGACACGAAGCTGCCGTTCTTCGCGCACAACCGCAAGCTGCTCGCCGACATCGAGCAGCTCGAGCACAAGTCGCGCCGGCAGGACGTGCTCGTCGACGACGAGCTGATCTACGCGTTCTACGACCACGCGATTCCGGCGGGCATCCATACGGGCGCCGCGTTCGAGCGCTGGTATCGCGACGAAGTGAAAAAGAGCGGCCAGCCGGACGACAAGCTGCGCCTGCTGTACCTGTCGCGCGACGACCTGATGCGTCACGAGGCGGCCGGCGTGACGACCGAGCTGTTCCCGAAGCGCGCGACGATGGCGGGCGTCGAGATGGCGCTGACCTACCATTTCGAGCCGGGCTCGCCGCGCGACGGCGTGACGCTCGCGGTGCCGCTGTACGCGCTGAACCAGGTCGATGCGCGCCGCTGCGAGTGGCTGGTGCCGGGGATGCTGAAGGAGAAGGTGCAGCTGCTGCTGAAGTCGCTGCCGCAGAAGCTGCGTCGCCATTGCGTGCCGCTGCCCGACTACGCGGCCGGCTTCGTCGAACGCACGGGCCGCGAGCGCTTCGGCGCGGGCGGTCTCGTCGAAGCGCTGATCGCCGACGTGCGCGAGCAGACGCAGGTCGCGATGAAAGCGGCCGACTTCAAGCTCGAGACGTTGCCCGCGCACCTGTTCATGAATTTCAAGGTGATCGACGAGCACGGCCGCCAGCTCGCGATGGGGCGCAATCTCGCGCAGCTTCGACAGGAACTCGGCGCGCAGGCGCAGCAGCAGTTCCAGAAGATCGCGGCGGCGTCGACGATCGCGGTCGGCGCGGATGGCGACGGCGGCGCGGCGGCGGGCGCGCCCGCCGGCAAGGACGGCCGCGGCGCGAAGGGCGGCAAGGCCGTCGCCCCGCAGACGCTCGCCGCGCCCGAGCCGGGCGCGACCGCGCTGTACGAGAACCTGACGACATGGAACTTCGGCAAGCTGCCCGAACTGCTGGAGATCCGGCGGCGCGGCCAGACGCTGTACGGCTATCCGGCGCTCGTCGATCGCGGCACGCACTGCGACGTCGAGGTGTTCGATTCGCCCGAGGAAGCCGCGCGGATCCACCGCGCGGGGCTGCGCCGGCTGTTCGCGCTGCAGCTGAAGGAGCCGATCAAGTATCTCGAGAAGAACCTGCCGGGCCTGCGCGAGATGGCGATGCAGTACATGTCGCTCGGCACGCAGGACGAACTGCGCGACCAGCTGATCGATACGGCGCTCGATCGCGCGTGCCTGCAGGACCCGCTGCCGGACGACGACGCGAGCTTTCATGCGCGGCGCGACGAGGGCCGCAGCCGGCTGAACCTGCTCGCGCAGGAAATCGCGCGGCTCGTCGGGCAGATCCTCACCGAATACGCGGGCGTCGTGAAGAAGCTCGCGCAGGCGAAGCCGTTCGCGCAGGCGCACGCGGACCTGCAGCAGCAGCTGTCGGCGCTGATCGGCAAGCGTTTCGTGATCGACACGCCTTACGCGCAGCTCGTGCATTTCCCGCGCTACCTGAAGGGCATCGCGCTGCGGATCGACAAGCTGAAGGCCGATCCGGCCCGCGACGCGAAGCAGCTCGGCGAACTGCAGCCGCTCGTCCAGCAGTACCAGCGCGCGGTGTCGCAGCGCGGCGGCGTCGTCGATCCGCGCCTGGCCGAATTCCGCTGGCTGCTCGAGGAATTGCGCATTTCGCTGTTCGCGCAGGAACTGCGCACGCCGATGCCGGTCTCTGTCAAGCGGCTGTACAAGGTCTGGGAATCGATGCAGCGTTAGCGCGGCAGCGTTTCCGGCGCGATACCGTCGGCGCGGCCGGCCGTATCGCGCGGCGCGCGCCGGCGCGACTGCGGCGGCGTGCGTCGAAGTGGCGCAATAAGACCGGGCGCCGGTCAACCGGCCGGGCCGGTCGGCCGTTTTACAATGACGGTTGTCCCACGACGTGAGTCTTCATGCGCAATTTCATTTCCCTCGGCCGCACGCTCGCGCTGGCCGCCGCCGTGCTGGCGCCCGCCGCGCACGCGAATAACGTGATCGTCCTCAATTCGGCCGAAGCCACGCTTTCCCTGATCGATCAGCAGACCCGCGAAGTCGTCGGCACGATGCCGACCGGCAAGGAACCGCACCATCTGATGGCATCGCCCGACAATTCGTCGCTGATCGTCGCAAATTCGGTCTCGAACAGCCTGATGTTCCTCGATCCGAAGACGGGCAAGCTGCAGCGCACCGTCGAGGGCATCGACGATCCGTACCAGCTCGGCTTCTCGCCCGACCGCAAATGGTTCGCGGCGGCCGGCCTGCGGCTCGACCGCGTCGATATCTACACGTACGACGGCCGCGACCTGCATCTCGCGAAGCGCGTGCCGCTCGCGGTGATGCCGAGCCACCTCGCGTTCACGAAGGACAGCAAGACGCTGCTCGTGTCGCTGCAGGTGTCCGGCGAGATTGCGGCGATCGACCTGCCGACGCAGACGGTCAAGTGGAAGATGAAGGTCGGCAAGGTGCCGGCCGGGCTCTGGCTGACGCCCGACGACAAGTACCTGCTCGTCGGCATGACGGGCGCCGACTACGTCGCGGTCGTCGACTGGCGCAACCAGAAGGTCGTCAAGCAGATCTACACCGGCAAGGGCGCGCACAACTTCCGCTCGCTCGCCGACGGCACGCACGTCGCGGTCACCAACCGCGTCGCGAATACGATCAGCATCATCGACGAGAACACGCTGACCAACGTCGGCGACATCACGGGGCTGCTGCCGGGCCCGGACGACATGGAACTGTCGGCCGACAAGAAGACGCTGTGGGTGACGTTCCGCTTCGCGAAGAAGGTCGGGATCATCGATCTCGCGTCGCGCAAGCTCGTGCAGACGATCGCGGTCGGCCGCTCGCCGCACGGCATCTACTTCTACGACCGTGCGCCGTGGAAGGCGGCGAACGGCGCGTGACGGACGGGGGCGCAACATGCTGCATCTGATCGACGCGTTCGTCTCGGACATCCAGACCTGGCTGTACGTCGACGTCGTGCAGCCGCTCCTCTTCAAGTTCAACCTGATGGACTATGACGAGGACACCTACGACGCGCTGTACTGGGTGATCATCGGCGCGCTGCAGATGGTGCTGATGTTCGTGCTGCTGCGCCCGCTCGAGGCGCTGCGGCCGGTCGAGCGGTGGAACGACCGCAAGGCGGTGCGCGTCGACGTGATCTATACGGCGATCGCGAAGCTCGGCATCTATTCGCTGTTCTTCTTCTTCGCGCTGCAGCCGCTGTTCGACCGCTTCCAGGCCTGGCTGCGGCTGCACGGCATCGCGAACTTCAATCTCGACTATCTGTGGCCGGGCGTCACGTCGCAGCCGATCGTCGCGTTCGCGATCTACCTCGTCGTGCTCGACTTCGCCGGCTACTGGTATCACCGCTGGCAGCACAAGTTCGGCGTCTGGTGGGAGCTGCACGCCGTGCACCACAGTCAGCGGCAGATGTCGCTCTGGTGCGACGATCGCAACCACCTGCTCGACGACGTGATCCAGTCGTGCTTCTTCGCGGCGATCGCGCTCGTGATCGGCGTGACGCCGTCGCAGTTCGTCGTGCTCACGGCCGTCACGAACTTCCTGCAGAGCATTCAGCACACGAATGCGCGCCTGTCGTACGGCCGGATCGGCGAGCGGCTGCTCGTCAGCCCGACCTTCCATCGCCGTCATCACGCGGTCGGCTACGGGCACGAAGGCACGAAGTACGGCTGCAACTTCGGCGTGCTGTTTCCGTGGTGGGACATGATGTTCGGCACGGCGTCGTGGAACCGCACGGTCGAGCCGACCGGCATCCGCGAGCAGGTCGAAGGCGTGTCGTACGGCGACGGCTTCTGGGCGCAGCACGGCCTCGCGTTCGCGCGGATCTTCCGCCGCCTGTTCCCCGCCAAGCGCGGCGTGGCGTCGTCGGTCTGATCGGCCCGTCCCGCTTGACTCTTCCGCTCGCACGGCCCGCCTGCGCTTTGGCGCAGGCGGGCCGTGTGGTTTATCCTTTCCCCGTTTTTCTTCGTCGATACAGGCTCGCATGAACGACTTGCTGCGCTCCTTCGTCCGCGCACTGGCGAGCGCGTTGCACCCGCGCATGCTGTGGCTCACCCTGATGCCGTTCGTCGTATCGGCGCTGCTATGGGGCGTCGTGCTCTGGTTCTCGTGGCAGACGCTCGTCGACGCCGCGCGCGGCGCGCTCGACGGCTTCGTGCTGACCGCCGCGCTGTACCGCGCGTTCGACGCGATCGGGATGTCGCAGCTGCATGCGGTCGTCGCGCCGTTCGTCGTCGTGTCGCTCGCGATCCCGCTGATCGTGCTGACCGTGCTGCTGCTGATCGCGTCGATCTCGATGCCGGTCGTCGTCAAGCATCTGTCGAACCGACAGTTCGCCGCGCTGGAGGCGAAGCGCGGCGGCACCTTCTTCGGCAGCGTGTTCAATTCGCTCGGCGCGGCGATCGTCGGCGTCGTGCTGCTGATCGTCACGATCCCGCTGTGGCTGATCCCGCCGTTCTTCGCGCTCCTGCCGCCCGTGATCTGGGGCTGGCTCACGTACCGCGTGATGACCTACGACGCGCTCGCGCTGCATGCGAGCCGCGACGAGCGCCGCGCGCTCGTGCGGCGCCATCGCTGGCCGCTGATCGGCATCGGCATTGCGACCGGGCTGCTCGGCACCGTTCCGACCTTCGTGTGGGTGTCGTCGGTCTGGATGATGGTGCTGTTTCCGTTCGTCGCGGCGGCGATGATCTGGGTTTACGCTTTCATTCTCGTCTTCTCCGCGCTGTGGTTCGGGCACTACTGCCTGCGCGCGCTCGAAGACCTGCGCGCGGCATCGCGCGCGACCACCATCGACATGGGGCACGCATGAGCATCGGCATCATCATCATCGGCGACGAAATCCTTTCCGGCCGCCGGCAGGACAAGCATCTGGCCAAGGTCATCGAGCTGCTCGGCGCGCGCGGTCTCGCGCTCGACTGGGCCGAATACGTCGGCGACGATCCGGCGCGCATCACCGCGACGCTCAAGCGCGCGATCGCCTCGGGCGACATCGTGTTCTCGACGGGCGGCATCGGCGCGACGCCGGACGACCATACGCGCCAGTGCGCGGCGGCGGCGCTCGGCGTGCCGCTCGAACTGCATCCGGAGGCGAAGGCGCTGATCGCCGAGCGGATCCGCGAAACGCATGCCGATCCCGACCGTCCGGTGGACTTCGACTCGCCGGAGAACCGCCATCGCTTCAACATGGGCGTGTTCCCGGTCGGCGCGACGATCATCCCGAACGGCTACAACCGGATTCCGGGCTTTTCGGTCGGCGATCTGCATTTCGTGCCGGGCTTTCCGGTGATGGCGTGGCCGATGATCGAATGGGTGCTCGACACGAAGTACGCGCACCTGCATCACGCGACGCCGCACGAGGAGCGCTCGCTGTACGTGTTCGAACTGCCGGAATCGACGCTGACGCCGCTGATGGAGAAGATCGAACGCGACTTTCCCGGCGTGCGCGTGTTCAGCCTGCCGAGCGTCGGCGACGCGGAGCGCGGCGGCATCTATGCGCGCCGCCATATCGACCTCGGCGTCAAGGGCGAGCCGGAAGCAGTCGCGGCCGCGTTCGTGAAACTGCGCGAGGGCGTGCATCTGCTCGGCGGCGACATCGTCGAGCCGGCCACCGTGCCGCGTACCTGATCGCGGCGGCCGTCACGCGGCCGGCCAGCGGCGCAGGGCCGCGTAGGGCCGCGCAGGGCGACCCGTCATCGGCATGTCATCGCGCGGCTCGACGATGATGCGATCGGCGGCGGCGTGCGGTCAGGCGCCGATCCACGGCAGCTTGCGGAAGCACCAGCCGTCGACCGTCTTGCGATGGCCTTCGGCGTCCTTCGCGCCTTCGAAGCCTTCGAGCAGATCGAAGGCCTTGCGGAAGCCGGCCTGCGCGGCTGCGACGGCGGCGAGCTTCGAGCGCGCGGCGCTGCGGCACAGGAACAGCACCGGCGTGTCGGGCGACACGGCGGCGCGCAGTTCGTCGAGGAATTCGGTGTTCGGCACGCCGCCCGGGTAGCGCGACCATTCGACGTGCAGATACTGGCCGTCGCCGACGAGCGGCCGGCCGATCCAGTCGAGTTCCGCACGCGTGCGCACGTCGACGAGGCGCGCGGACGGATCGAGCTGCAGCAGTTCGAAGGCCTCGGCCGGCAGCAGTGCGCCGGCGTAGTTGAGCGAGCCTTGCGCGCGGCGTTCGTCGGCCTTCGCGTAAAGCTGTTCGAGCGTACTCATGGCGGGAGTCTCCGTATCGGTCAAACGAGCATTCTAGCGCCGCCGCGCGGCGCGGGCTTCTCTCGGCAAGCGCCCGCGTACCGCACACACGCGCTCACCAAAAAGGTGCAGAATGGCGCGCGTGCACCAAAACGAAACGCGCGGATGCGCGTAACGCGGTTGTTGCACTTATGCGGTGCATCGACGCCACGCAATACGGCCGGCGACGCCCCGCAACTGCGCAGCGGCGCCCCGGCGCAGCAAGCCTCTGCGCGAATCGCATGCGAAGGGCATATGCTGGCACGGAAGCTGCTTTAAAGAATTCGGTCGAATCGGGGCGCTGCGCACGGGCCCGATCAGCTCGATAAACGAGGCGGTTCCCAGTCCGCCGGAATTGTTCAATCAGGAGAAGAGGTTATGAGTAAAACCGTCGCCGACGTCATGCAGCTCGTGAAGGACGAGGACGTCAAGTTTGTCGATTTCCGCTTCACGGATACGCGCGGCAAGGAGCAGCACGTGTCGGTGCCGGTTTCGGCGTTTGACGAAGACAAGTTCGAAAGCGGCCATGCGTTCGACGGCTCGTCGATCGCGGGCTGGAAGGGCATCGAGGCGTCGGACATGCTGCTCATGCCGGATCCGAGCGCTGCGTTCATCGACCCGTTCTACGAAGAGTCGACGCTCGTGCTGACCTGCGACGTGGTCGAGCCGGCGGACGGCAAGGGCTACGAGCGCGACCCGCGTTCGCTCGCGAAGCGCGCGGAAGCGTACCTGAAAAGCACGGGCCTCGGCGACACCGCGTACTTCGGTCCGGAGCCGGAATTCTTCATCTTCGACTCGGTCCAGTGGAACACGGACATGTCGGGCTGCTTCGTGAAGATCAACTCGGAAGAAGCGCCGTGGTCGGCCGGCAAGGAATTCGAAGGCGGCAACACGGGCCACCGTCCGGGCACGAAGGGCGGCTACTTCCCGGTCGCTCCGGTCGACACGTTCCAGGACATGCGTTCGGAAATGTGCCTGCTGCTCGAACAGCTCGGCATTCCGGTCGAAGTGCACCACCATGAAGTGGCAGGCCAGGGCCAGAACGAAATCGGCACGAAGTTCTCGACGCTCGTGCAGCGCGCCGACTGGACGCAATGGTCGAAGTACATCATCCACAACGTCGCGCACTCGTACGGCAAGACGGCGACGTTCATGCCGAAGCCGGTCGTCGGCGACAACGGTTCGGGCATGCACGTTCACCAGTCGATCTGGAAGGACGGCCAGAACCTGTTCGCGGGCAACGGCTATGCCGGCCTGTCGGAATTCGCGCTGTTCTACATCGGCGGGATCATCAAGCACGCCCGCGCGCTGAACGCGATCACGAACCCGACGACGAACTCGTACAAGCGTCTGGTGCCGCACTTCGAGGCGCCGGTCAAGCTCGCGTACTCGGCACGCAACCGTTCGGCCTCGATCCGCATTCCGCACGTGTCGAACCCGAAGGGCCGCCGTATCGAAACGCGCTTCCCGGATCCGATGGCGAACCCGTACCTCTGCTTCTCGGCGCTGATGATGGCCGGCCTGGACGGCGTGCAGAACAAGATCCATCCGGGCGAAGCAGCGGACAAGAACCTGTACGACCTGCCGCCGGAAGAGGATGTAAAGATCCCGACCGTCTGCGCGGGCCTCGATCAGGCGCTCGAAGCGCTCGACAAGGATCGCGAGTTCCTGACGCGCGGCGGCGTGTTCACGGACGGCATGATCGACGCGTACCTCGCGCTGAAGGAGCAGGAGCTGGCGAAGTTCCGCATGACGACGCATCCGATCGAGTTCGAGATGTACTACTCGCTGTAATCGGCGATGGCGCTTCGATTCAGCGCCGTCATGCCGATTCGTTCCCGTCGCGCGGTTCGCGGCGGGGACGGCGGAGTCTGAAAAGGGGACGGCGCCCAGCCGTCCCTTTTTTGTTCGCGACTGGACGAATCTTTGGCGCGGCAACGCGCGACACGCACGCACGATGGTTCTGAAGAATCTGATCAAGGCGAAGACGGGGCAGCCCGAGCAATTGACCGACGACGAGCGGCTCGCCCGTTCCGGCCTGCTCGCCGGGCTCGAGGCGCTGCCGACGGTCGTGCTCGTGCTCGACCGCAAGACGCTCAGGATCGCGTTCGCGAATCCGTCCGCGGAGGCGATGCTCGACATCTCGCGCCGCCAGCTCGCGCAGCGGCCGTGGGGCGAGATTTTCCCGAACGCGAACGAGCTCGCCTCGACGATCACCGCGATCGGCGAGGAGCGCTTTCACGCGACGCATCTGGACACCGTGCTCGACCGGCCCGGCCACGAACTGCTGCACGTGCATGCGATCGTCGGCTTTCTCGAGAGCGCGCCCGATTTCGTGCTCGTCGAATTGTTCGAGAACGAGCGGCAGTCGCGCACCGATCGCGAGGAGCGCATTCACGACCTGACCGCGGTCAACAAGCAGCTGATCCGCAATCTCGCGCACGAGATCAAGAACCCGCTCGGCGGCATCCGCGGGGCCGCGCAACTGCTCGAATTCGAGCTCGGCGAGCGCGAACGCGGCGAGCTGCGCGAATACACGCAGGTGATCATCAAGGAGTCCGATCGCCTGCAGTCGTTT
>NZ_JBQYLP010000201.1:0-40757 GCF_052683555.1 Burkholderia sp. BC1 | reverse complement strand
GGCTACGTCTGCGATGACCGCCGAGCCGAATAAATCAGCGTTTCCCTAGCGACATATCCGCAACCGTAGGCCGCCTGTCCGGCTTCCTTGTCATGACTGAATCCACCTCGAAGCGCGCACTGCAGACCCGTATCGTTCAACCCGACGACGTCATTCCGGAGGGCTTCCGCTCGTTCGTGCCGCCGGTCGCACGCGCGTCGACGGTCGTGTTTCCCGATCTCGCGACGATGCGCCAGCTCGACTGGCGCAAGGACGGCCAGTGGCGCTACGGGCTGCATGCGACGCCGACGTCGCTCGCGCTCGCGCAGCGGCTCGCCGAGATCGAGGGCGGCACGCACGCGCTGCTGCAGCCGTCGGGGCTCGCGGCGATCATGAACGTGTATTTCGCCGTCGTGAAAGCGGGCGACGACGTGCTGATTCCGCACAACGTGTACGGCCCGAACGCCGATTTCGGCAACTGGCTCGCGAAGGATTTCGGCATTTCCGCGCGCTTCTACGACCCGCTGATCGGTGCCGGCATCGCCGAGCTGATCCAGCCGAACACGCGGCTGATCTGGCTCGAGGCGCCCGGCTCGGTGACGATGGAAGTGCCGGACGTGGGCGCGATCACGGCGGCCGCCCGTGCGCGCGGCGTCGTCACCGCAATCGACAACACGTATTCGGCGGGCCTCGCGTTCAAGCCGTTCGAGCACGGCGTCGACATCTCGGTGCAGGCGCTGACCAAATACCAGTCCGGCGGCAGCGATCTGCTGATGGGCGCGACGATCACCGCGAACGCGGAACTGCATGCGCAGCTGAAGCTCGCACGGATGCGCTGCGGCGTCGGCGTGTCGGTCGACGACTGCTCGCTCGTGTTGCGCAGCCTGCCGAGCATGCAGCTGCGCTTCGACGCGCACAGCAAGAGCGCGCTGTCGCTCGCGAAGTGGCTGAAGACGCGGTCCGAGATCGCTACCGTGCTGCATCCGCAACTGCCCGACTGTCCCGGCCATGAGTCGTTCGTTCGCGACTTCACGGGCGCGGGCGGGCTGTTCTCGGTGGTGTTCGACGAGCGGTACAGCGCCGCGCAGGTCGATCGTTTCGTCGAGTCGCTCCAGCTGTTCGCGATCGGCTGGAGCTGGGGCGGCGCATGCAGCCTCGCGGTGCCGTACGACGTCGCGTCGATGCGGCCCGAGTGGCCGCATCGCGGCACGCTGGTGCGTTTCTACATCGGTCTCGAAGACGAAGCCGATCTGCGCGCGGACATCGAACGCGCGCTGCACGCGGCGCTCGGCTGAGTCCCGCGTACGCGTAGCACGCTGCGGCAAAAAGAAACGCCGGCGCGAAGCGATTCGCGCCGGCGTTGTCGTCTCTACGGTGCGCGGCGTTGCGCGTCAGAACAGCCGCAGCAGCCCGTCGAGGCCGACGTGATCGAACGCGACCGTCGCCGCGTCGCGCACGACCGGCTTCGCGTGGAACGCGACCGACAGCCCGGCCTCCGCCATCATCTTCAGGTCGTTCGAGCCGTCGCCCATCGCGATCGCGCGGCTCGGCGCGATGCCGAGCGACGCACACGTGTCGCGCAGCAGGCGCGCCTTGACGTCGGCGTTGACGATTTCGCCGAGTACCTTGCCGGTCAGCTTGCCGTCGACGATCTCGAGCGTGTTCGCATGCGCGTAGTCGAGACCGAGCCGCGCCTTCAGCCGTTGGGTGAAGAACGTGAAGCCGCCCGATACGAGCAGCGTCTTCAGGCCGGCTGCCTTCACGCCGGCGAGCATCGTCTCGGCGCCCGGCGACAGCTGCAGCCGTTCTTCATAGACGCGTTCCAGCGCGTGCGCGTCGAGGCCCGCGAGCAGCGCGACGCGCCGCGTGAGGCTTTCGTTGAAGTCGCGGATCTCGCCGCGCATCGACGCTTCCGTGATGGCCGCGACCTGCTCCTTCAGCCCGCAGAAATCGGCGATCTCGTCGATGCATTCGATCGTGATCAGCGTCGAATCCATGTCCATCACGACGAGGCCGAAGTCGCGCAGCGTGCGGCCTGCGTCGACGAACGCGAAGTCGAGCGCATGCGTGCCGCAGTACACGGCAAGATCGCCGCGCTGCGCGGGATCGGCGCCTTCGACGCGCAGCGCGCAATCGTCGGTCTGCACGATGCGGGTGCCGCGCGACAGCGCGAGCAGCGGTTTGTGGTGCGCGTTCGACAGCGGCGCGACGCTCTGGATGACGAGGTTCTGGCTCATGACGGGATGGTTGGGAAGCGAATGAAACGCGTGCGCGGCCGGCATGCGGCCGCCTGCGGACGCGCGCTCCGGTCGGCTACCGGGCCGGCGCGTCGCGAACGCGACATTGTAGCCGGTCGGCCGCAGGCGGCGGCTAGCGGGCGTCGATGCGGTCCCAGTACGGCGGATCGCCGAAATGCTCGGCGAGGAACGCGATGAACGCGAGCGTCTTCAGCGGCACGTGCGCACGGCTCGGATAGACGGCCCAGACGGCGATGTCCTCGGCGAACGGATAGTCGTCGAGCACGGTGACGAGCGCGCCGCTCGTGAGCAGCGGGCCGACGTCCCAGGTCGACTTGATCGCGATCCCGAAGCCGTCGACCAGCGCTTCGCGGATCGCCTCGCCGTTGCTCGCGACGAGCCGGCCGCCGACGCGCACCGTGAACGGCCCCTGCGGCGTCGCGAACGACCAGTCGCGCTGGTCGCCGAGGATCACGCACTCGTGCTGCGCGAGATCGGCCGGATGGCGCGGCGTGCCGCGCTCGGCGAGATAGGCGGGCGAGCAGCACAGCACGCGGCGGTTGGTCGCGAGCTTGCGCGCGACGAGCGTCGAATCCTTCAGTGCGCCGAGACGGATCGCGACGTCGTAGCCTTCGTCGACCAGATCGACGATTTCGTCGGACAGCCGCAGGTCGAGCGATACCGACGGATAGCGGCGCAGGAACGCCGGAATCACCGGCGCCACATGCTGGCGGCCGAACGACGACGACATCGACACCTTCAGCCGCCCGTAAGGCTCGGTGCGGCCGCGGCCGACCGATGCGCGCGCGGCGTCGGCAGCCGAGAGCAGCGCTTCGGCGCGCGCCATGAAGATTTCGCCGTCCTGCGTCAGGCTGATCCGGCGCGTGGTGCGGTGCAGCAGCCGCGCGCCGAGCTGGCGTTCGAGCTGCGCGATGCGCGCGCTCGCGACCGCGGCCGACACGCCGAATTCGCGCCCGGCGGCCGTCACGTTTGCGAGCAGCGCGGCGCGCACGAACAGCCCGACGTCGAGCAGATCGAGCGGCTTGTCGGGCGCCGGAATCGGGTCGGCCTTCATTGTTCGGAAATTCCTGAAAATGTTTCAGGAAATATAGCGGTTTTTTCTAAGGATCGCGCGGCCTACGATGACGTTCATGGGGCCGCGTCGCGGCCCGCTGCTGACAAGGAGTGTCGACATGAAAGCCGTTGGACTGACCCGTTATTTGCCGATCGACGACCCGCAGGCGTTGCTCGACGTGGAACTGCCGCAGCCCGTGCCCGGTGCGCGCGACGTACTCGTGAAGGTCGAAGCGATTTCCGTGAACCCGGTCGATACGAAGGTGCGTGCACCGAAGCCGCAGGTCGAGGACACGCCGCGCGTGCTCGGCTGGGACGCGGCCGGGACGGTCGTCGCGGTCGGCGCCGACGTGACGCTGTTCAAGCCGGGCGACGAGGTGTTCTATGCAGGCAGCATCACGCGGCCCGGCGCGAACAGCGAGTTCCACGCAGTCGACGAGCGAATCGTCGCACTGAAGCCGCGCACGCTCGACTTCGCGGCGTCGGCCGCGCTGCCGCTGACGGCGCTGACCGCCTGGGAAGCGCTGTTCGACCGGCTCAACGTGTCGCCGCAGGGCGCGGACGCCGGCAAGACGGTGCTGATCATCGGCGGCGCGGGCGGTGTCGGTTCGATCGCGATCCAGCTCGCGAAGACGCTCGGCAAGCTGCACGTGATCGCGACCGCGTCGCGGCCTGCGTCGTCCGAATGGGTGCGCTCGCTCGGCGCCGACGAAGTCGTCGATCATTTCGGCGATCTGCCGGCACAGCTGCGCGACGCGGGGCACGCGAACGTCGACTACGTGTTGATCTTCAACGACACGGACCACCATTTCCCGGCGGCTGCCGAAGTCATTCGGCCGCAAGGCGGCATCTGCACGATCGTCGAGAACGCGAAGCCGGTGCCGGTCGAGCTGCTGAAGGCGAAGAGCGCGGCGTTTCACTGGGAGTTCATGTTCACGCGCGCGATGTTCGAGACGCCCGACATGATCGAGCAGCACCGCATTCTCAGCGAAGTCGCACGGCTCATCGACGACGGCACGCTGCGCACGACGGTCGGCGAGCATCTCGGCACGATCAATGCGGCCAACGTGCGGCGCGCGCATCAACTGCTCGAAGGCGGCCGCGCGATCGGCAAGCTGGTGCTGAGCGGCTTCTGAGCACGCAGCGTCCCTAAGCGGCGCGATGCGGCGAGCGCAAGCGGGGTAACACCCGATGCGTTCGCAACGCATCGCGCCGCGCTTGGCGGTAGACTGGCAGCGCATCATGCATGCATCGAAAACCGCACGGCACGCGCGTGCCGTCGCAAGACAAGGAGGTCAGCATGAGCCAACGCAGCTTGTCGGTCGCCGCAGCGTGGTCCGTCGCCATCGCGGCGGCGTGCGTGAGCGCGAGCGCAGTCGCGGCTCCGCCCGTCAAGGGCAGCCTGAAGGGCGGCGGCACGGGGCAGCTCGAATACACGGTGAAGGTCGACTCGAAGACCTTCGGCAGCATGCAGGAGACGCGCAAGATCCGCTCGGGCGAGACCGACGACTTCAACTGGAAATCGGTGCCGCCGAGCGGCGCGGTCGCGATGCCGGACGGCTGTCCGAACGCGCAGAACCTGCCGCGCGACGCGAACGGCGCGATGGTGCGCCAGACGCAGGTGCGGCTCGCGCCGTCGGTCGACGCGAAGGGCATCGCCAACGTCCAGATGAGCTTTCAGGCGGCCGCGCCGAAGGGCACGCGCAGCGTGAAGGCCGGCGGCAAGTCGCTGCAATGCCCGGACGTCGTCGCGGTGAGCCAGGTGAAGTGGGTGTCGCTGTCGACGAACGGCGGCTCGAAGTCCATCACGATGAACGACGGCACGAAAGTGACCGTGTCGATCAAGCGCTGAGCCGGCGCGCGGCCGGCATCGTCCGGTGCGCGCGCAACGAGCGGGCGGCCTGCGTTCGTACGCGTGGCGCCAGGCCGTATCCGCAGCCGGAGGCCATCGATACGAGCGCCACGCGCGCTCGCTGCGGCCTCGCTTCACGCCGTTTCGCGCTGCATCGATCCGCTGCGCCGCTCCATGGTTCGCGCGCCGCGTGACGCGATGCCGATGTCGCGCTATGCTCGCCGGCATCGTCCCTCTCTGCCAACGACCTCCGATGAAACATCGAATGCGCGTGCTGCTGTCGGCCGTCGCGTTCGTCGCGGCCCATCATGCGCAGGCCGCCGACGACTGCAGCTTCGTGAAGAAAGTCGCGCTGCCGGCGCGGCAGCAGACGATCGTCGTGTCGAGCGGCGCGCTCGAGCCGTGCTCGACCGGCAGCTATGCGGTGCGCGTCTATTCGACCGCGAACACGGCGCCCGGCTTCGATACCGACGACTACGTGAGCGGCGCGCTGCATGCGCGCGACGGCACCGTCACCGATGCGTTCGTCGCCGATCTCGGCGCGCGTGCGCCTCATGCGCTGATCGTGACGACGCGTTCGGCCGGCAGCGGCGGCTACGTCGGCGCCCAGGCCTATCTGACGACGTCGCGCGCTGTGACGCTCGTCGCGTCGGTCGACGGGCTCGCGCCCGGTGCCGATGTCGCGGCGGCGCTGCGTCGCGCGCTCGGCGCACGTCGCGGCACGCACTGAGCGCCCCGCGATGCGTTCACGACGCGCTCACGACGTGCGCTCTTCGAGCCGCGACGCGAGAAAGCGATGGTCGGCCGAGAACAGCCGGCGATACGTGAGCAGCACGGCCCCGACGGTACCGAGCGCGGACGCCGCCGCGATCAGGAACATGATCACGATCTGATAGCGCACCGCCTGCAGCGGCGACTGGCCGGCAAGCACCTGGCCCGTCATCATGCCGGGCAGGCTGACGACGCCGACCACGGCCATCTGGTTCAGCGTCGGCAGCATCCCCGCACGCACGGCCTGACGCGCGGCGTCCTGCGCGGCTTCCCAGCGCGTCGCGCCGAGCGCGAGCGCCGTTTCGACGCGATCGCGGCGCGCCGTCAGCTCCTCCATCATCCGCTCGACGCCGAGTGCGACGCCCGTCAGCGTGTTGCCGAGGATCATCCCGAGTATCGGGACCGTATATTGCGGCGCGTACCACGGATGCACGCGAATCACGACGAACAGCCCGATCGCCGCGACGAGCCAGCTGCTGAACCAGATCGACGCGATGCTGTCGATGCGCTGCCCGCGATACGTGCGCTTGCTGCGCCCGGCGCCCGCGAATCCGGCCACGGCCGTCATCAGCGCGGTGAGCGGCAGCACGACGTACCAGTGCGGATGGCCGAATACCCAGCCGAGCACGTAGCCGATCGCGAGCAGCTGCACGACGGTGCGCACGGCGGCGAGCGCGAGCTTGCGGCCGAGGCCGAGCGACAGCGCCGCCGAAATCGCGCCGTTCACGGCGACGAGCGCCGCCGCGATGCCGACGTCGACGAGGCTCAGATCCTGCAGGGCGGGGCTCATTGCGCGGCCTCCGGTGCGTCGGCGGCGCGCAGCACGCCGGCCTGCATGCGCAGGTGCTTGGTCGCGATCCGCGCTGCCTGCGCCGGATCGTGCGAAATCCACATGTAGGCGCGCGCATCGGGCGCGGCGTCGAACCATGCGCCGACCAGCGCCTCGATCGCGCGCGTCGAGTCCGGGTCGAGCGCGGAGGTCGGTTCGTCGAGCAGCAGCACGTCGGGGTCGAGCTGCAGCACGCGCAGCAATGCCGCGATCTGCGCTTCGCCGCCCGACAGCTCGCTCGCGCGCTTCGCGAGGAAGTCGGCGCCGCGGCCCGCACGCGCGGCCAGCGCTTGGACGCGTGCGCGATCGAACGCGATGTCGTGGTAGATCGCGAGCGAATACGGATAGCGCAGTTGCGATTCGACGGTGCCGTCCATCGGCGCGGGCCGCTGGCGCACGTACGCGACGCTGCGCCGATAGCGCGGAATCGCGCTGCGCCGGATGCGTGCGCCGCGCCACAGGATCTGGCCGCCGTCGAGCGGGTCGAGCAGCGCGAGCGCGCGCAGCAGCACGCTCTTGCCCGAGCCCGACGGGCCCGTGACGGCCATACTCGAGCCGGCGGCGAGACTGAAGTCGGTCGGCTCGAGCAGCGTCTTGCCGGAGGCTGCGTCGCGACGTGTGATCTGGTGCGCGTCGATGAGGCCGGTGGGGGCGGTCATGTCGTAAATGAAAAAAAGCGTTAATGGCGCCGAGGTCGTGCGACGGCGTGCGCCATAATACCTATTGCAAATTCCGCGCGGGTGCGTGCGCCGTTCACGGTGCGGCACGGCGCGACGCCTGCGCAGAACAACAACGGAACAGCCATGACGCTTACCCGAGTCATCGGAAAGACGGCTGCATGGATCGTCGGCATCGTCGCGATCTTGATCGCGGCCACCGTCGTCTTCATCGTCACCTTCGACTGGAACCGCGCGAAGCCGTGGATCAACGAGCACGTCAGCGACGCGCTCGGCCGCCCGTTCGCGATCAACGGCGACATCAAGGTCAACTGGCGCCGGCCCGACGGCGAAACCGGCTGGCGCGCGTGGGTGCCGTGGCCGAGCTTCTCCGCGACGCAGATCGAGATCGGCAACCCGGACTGGGCCAAGTCGCCGCGGTTCGCGACGCTCGACGCCGCGCATTTCGATCTTGCGCTCCTGCCGCTGCTTGCCCATCGGATCGTCATTCCGTCGATCGACGTCGTCAATCCCGCGATCGATCTCGAACGGCTCGCGGACGGCCGCAACACCTGGACTTTTCAGTTCAAGCAATCGTCGCAGCCGTCGCGCTGGGACGTGCGGCTCGACAACTTCGGATTCGCGAAGGGCACCGTCACGTATCGCGACGCGATCACGAAGGCCGATCTGACGATCGCGATCGATACGCTCGGGCAGCCGATTCCGCTCGGCGACGTGCTCAAGGAGCAGGAGCGCACGTCGCGCGCGGCGTCCGCGCAGCGCGTCGGCAAGCGCGGCGCCGCGCAGCTCGGCGCACGAGCCGATGCGCAGGCGGCGTCCGAGGCGTCCGCGGCGTCCGCGCCGGAAGCCGCGAGCGGTGCGTCGGCGACGGTTGCGTCTTCAACGTCGGCGGCCTCGGCGGCCTCGGCATCGGGTGCGTCCGCCGCGGCGCCCGCGTCCGGCGCGAGCGGTGCGGCCGCGCCCGCGCGACCGACCGGCCCGACTTACGCGTTCGGGCTGAAGGTCGACGGGCGCTACAGGAACGTGCCGATCAGCGGCACCGGCAAGATCGGCGGCGTGCTCGCGGTGCAGGATGCGACGCGGCCGTTTCCGCTGCAGGCCGACGTGAAGGCCGGCGACACGCGGCTCGCGATCGTCGGCACGCTGACCGATCCGATGCATCTCGCGGCGCTCGACCTGCGGCTGTGGCTGCAGGGCACCTCGATGTCGCATCTGTATCCGCTGACGGGCATCACGCTGCCCGACACGCCGCCGTATGCGACCGAAGGGCGGCTGATCGGCAACTTCAAGCGCAACGCGAGCACGTTCCGCTACGAGCACTTCAACGGCCGCGTCGGCGGCAGCGATCTCGGCGGCACGCTCACCTACGCGCAGCGCGATCCGCGTCCGAAGCTGTCCGGCGAGCTCGTGTCGAACCTGCTGCAGTTCTCCGATCTCGCGCCCGTGATCGGCGCCGATACGGCCGCGAGCAAGGCGCAGCGCGGCGATACGACACGCCAGCCGCCGGGACGCGTGCTGCCGGTCGAGACGTTCCGCACCGATCGCTGGCGCGCGCTCGACGCCGACGTGAAGTTCACCGGCCGCAAGCTGATCAAGAGCGCGAAGCTGCCGATCACGAATCTCTATACGCACATCGTGCTGACCGACGGCGTGCTGTCGCTGCAGCCGCTGCAGTTCGGCGTCGCGGGCGGCACGCTGGCGACCACCGCGCACCTCGACGGCAGCAGCACGCCGCTGAAGGGGCGCTTCACGGTCGCGGCACGGCATCTGAAGCTCAGGCAGCTGTTCCCGACGCAGCAGGTGATGCAGTCGGCGCTCGGCGAAATCAACGGCGACGCGTCGCTGTCGGCGCGCGGCAATTCGCCGGCCGCGCTCGCGGCCACTTCGACCGGCGAAGTGAAGGCGCTCGTGACGGACGGCCGCATCAGCCGGCTGCTGATGGAGGCGGCCGGGCTGAACGTCGCGAACGTCGTCTACGAAAAGCTGTTCGGCAATCGCGACGTGAAGATCAACTGCGCGGCGATCGATTTCGTCGCGACCGACGGGATGCTCGATCCGAAGGTGTTCGCGCTCGATACCGACGACGCGCTGATCAACGTCGACGGCAGGATCAACCTGCGCGACGAATCGCTCGACCTGAAGATCCATCCGCACACGAAGGGCTTCCGGATCTTCTCGCTGCGCTCGCCGCTGTATGCGAAGGGGACGTTCAAGAATCCGAACGTCGGCGTCGACGCGGGCGCACTCGCGCTGCGCGCCGGCGCGATGGTCGGCCTCGGGCTCCTCAATCCGTTCGCGGCGCTGATTCCGCTGATCGCGCCGAGCAACAACAAGGACGTGCCGTGCTCGCAGCTGTTCGCGCAGATGAAGGCGCCGGCGAAGGGCGCGGCGAAGGCGTCGAAATGACGCGCACGGCGGGCGGTACGGCCCGCCGCGCGCGGCGCCCTTGACGGGGACGGAACGGCGCCGTCTGCAGTTTCTTCGACACCTGCTAAAATACACGGTTTTCCGTCGATTTCTCTCTTAACGGGACCTGCCGTGCTTTCTACTGCCAACATCACGATGCAATTCGGGCCGAAGCCCTTGTTCGAGAATATCTCGGTCAAATTCGGCGAGGGCAACCGCTATGGTCTGATCGGCGCGAACGGCTGCGGCAAGTCGACGTTCATGAAGATTCTGGGCGGCGATCTCGAGCCGAGCGGCGGCAACGTCGCGCTCGAGCCGAACGTGCGTCTCGGCAAGCTGCGCCAGGATCAGTTCGCGTACGAAGACGTGCGCGTGCTCGACGTCGTGATGATGGGCCACACCGAGATGTGGGCCGCGATGACCGAGCGCGATGCGATCTACGCGAACCCGGACGCGACCGACGACGACTACATGCACGCGGCCGAACTCGAAGGCAAGTTCGCCGAATACGGCGGCTACGACGCCGAGGCGCGCGCGGGCGCGCTGCTGCTCGGCATCGGCATCGAGGAGAAGTTCCACAACGGTCCGATGCGCGACGTCGCGCCGGGCTGGAAGCTGCGCGTGCTGCTCGCGCAGGCGCTGTTCTCGAAGCCGGACGTGCTGCTGCTCGACGAACCGACCAACAACCTCGACATCAACTCGATCCGTTGGCTCGAGCACACGCTGAACGAGTACAACTCGACGATGATCATCATTTCGCACGATCGTCACTTCCTGAACTCGGTGTGCACGCACATGGCCGACATGGACTACGGCACGCTGAAGGTCTGGCCGGGCAACTACGACGACTACATGCTCGCGTCCGCGCAGGCGCGCGAGCGCCAGGCGGCCGCGAACGCACGTGCGAAGGAGCGCGTGGCCGAACTGCAGGACTTCGTGCGCCGCTTCTCGGCGAACAAGTCGAAGGCGCGTCAGGCGACGAGCCGTGCGAAGCAGATCGACAAGATCAAGATCGAGGAATTCAAGCCGTCCTCGCGACAGAACCCGTTCATCCGTTTCGAGTTCGAGAAGAAGCTGCACAACATCGCGGTGGTCGCCGAAGGCATCACGAAGAAGTACGACCGCACGATCTTCGAGAACTTCAACCTGTCGGTGCAGCCGGGCGAGCGGATCGCGATCATCGGCGAGAACGGCGCGGGCAAGACGACGTTGCTGCGTGCGCTGTACGGCAATCTGACGCTTGATCACGGCTCGGTGAAGTGGGCCGAGAACGCGAACGTCGGCTACATGCCGCAGGACACGTACGAGGAGTTCCCGGACGACATCACGCTGATGGACTGGATCGACCAGTACCGCAAGGACGGCGACGACGAGACGATGGTGCGCGGCACGCTCGGCCGCCTGCTGTTCTCGGCCGACGACATCAAGAAGTCGGTGAAGGTGCTGTCGGGCGGCGAGAAGGGCCGCATGATCTGGGGCAAGCTGATGCTTGGCCGCCACAACGTGCTGCTGATGGACGAGCCGACGAACCACATGGACATGGAATCGATCGAGTCGCTGCAGATCGCGCTCGAGAAGTTCGAAGGGACGCTGATTTTCGTGTCGCACGACCGCGAGTTCGTGAGCGGGCTGGCGAACCGGATCATCGAAGTGAAGACGGATGGCACGCTCGTCGACTTCGGTGGGAATTACGAGGACTTCCTCGCGAGCCAGGGGCAGGATTGATTCGCTGATTTGCCGTAAAAAACTGCACCCCAAAGGTCGGATGTCAAGCCAACCTTTGGGGTGTTTTTCATGGTGAAGCAGGGCGAGGTGCAGACCGGGGTTTCAAGCGACCGGCAATCTCGCGCGTGCGTGGAAATGCAACGGCACGCACCGCTCACGAACGCCGCCTGGCCGGACACCGCAGCACTCGACCGTTCAACCGGTCAGGCTCTCAATCGCCACACGCCGGCACCCGTTCGTCCGGAATCGCGCGTTCCGCCAGCGCGACGTAGTCGCCCGACGCCGTACGTTCGACCCGCGCATCGACGTGGTACGCCAGGCGCAGGTTCGGCGGCGTCAGCGCGTCGGCCGGCGCCCCGTCGGCGACGAGCCCGTCGCGACTCAACAGCACGAGCCGATCACAGAAACGCGACGCCAGATTCAGGTCATGCATCGCAACGAGCACGATCGCGCCGCGCTGGCGGGCCGCATCGCCGACAGCCTCCAGTGCGAGCAATTGCCAGCGCAGGTCGAGCGCGCTGGTCGGCTCGTCGAGCAGCAGCAGCGGTGTGTCACGCACCAGTACCTGTGCGAGGCCGACCATCTGCCGTTGGCCGCCCGACAATTGGTCGAGCGGCGACATCGCCAGCGGGTGCAGCCGCAGTTGGGAAAACACCTGCTGCAGGCGCCGGTCGCGCGTCGCGTCGGACATGCCGCCGCAGGTCGCG
Source organism: Burkholderia sp. BC1 (assembly GCF_052683555.1). NCBI lineage: Bacteria > Pseudomonadati > Pseudomonadota > Betaproteobacteria > Burkholderiales > Burkholderiaceae > Burkholderia > Burkholderia sp. BC1. The sequence continues at coordinate 28,500 of NZ_JBQYLP010000201.1, read as the reverse complement.
CGCAGTGCGCTGCACACGGCTTCGTACACGAGCAGCGACGAGGGCTGCGGCAAGGTTTGTGGCAGATAGCCGACCTGGCGCATGTGTTCGCGGCGCGACCCGCCCAGCAGATCGAAGCCGCCGAACGTCGCGCGACCGCTCGACGACGCGAGCCGCGCCAGTGCGCGCAGCATCGTCGACTTGCCGACGCCGTTCGGTCCGAGCAGCCCGATCATCGTGCCCGGTCGAACCGGTGCGAGCGACAAATCCTCGAGCACGACCCGCGCGCCGTAGCGGACGCACAGGGCGTCGATGTTCAGCGTCGGCTCAGCCATCGAGCCTCCTGCGGCGACTGACCAGCAGCATGAACAGCGGGACGCCGACCAGCGCGGTGATGATGCCGATCGGCAATGTCACGCCGGGGACCAACGCCTTGCTGAGCACCGACGCGCCGGCCAGCATGATCGCGCCCGCGAGTGCTGCGCCCGGCAGGTAGTAGCGATGCTCGTCGCCGACCAGCAGGCGTGCGACGTGCGGCCCGACGAGGCCGACGAAACCGATCGTGCCGACGAACGACAGCGCCGTGGCGGAGAGCAGGCTGATGCGCGCGAGCGCGACGAGCCGCAGTCGTTCGACCGCGATGCCCATGCTGCGCGCCTGCGCGTCGCCTGCGCGCAGCGCTGTCAACGATGCGACGTCGGCGCTCGACCACAGCGTGCAGGCAACGAACACGCAGCTCAGCAGCGCGATGTTTCCCCATGTTGCGCGCGCGAGGCTGCCCATGCTCCAGAACACGATCTGTTGCAGCGCATTGGCGTCGGCGACGAACTGCAATAGCCACAGCAGCGCCTCGAAGCTGAACATGAGGCCGATGCCGAACAGCACGACGGTTTCTGTCGTTGCGCCGTGGCGCCAAGCGAGCCAGACGATCAGCAGCGTCGCGAGGCTCGCGCATGCGAATGCGCCGAGCGACAGGGCGACGTTCTCGTTCCACAGCACGAGGTGCCATCCGGAGAGCACGACGAGCGACGCGCCGACGCTCGCGGCGGCCGACATGCCGAGCGTGAACGGGCTCGCCAGCGGGTTGTTCAGCACGGTCTGCATTTCGGCGCCGGCCAATCCCAATGATGCGCCGACGAGCACGGCCATCAGTGCGTAGGGCAGGCGCACGTCCCACAGGATCACGCGCTGTTCGAGCGGCAGTCCGTCGGGGCGAAGCAGCCCTCCGACAAGGTCGGCGAGCGGAAACGAAGACGGACCGGTCGAGATGTCGATGAGCAGCAACGTGACGAGCACGCACGCGAGCGCGGCGAGTGCGCCGATGCGCCGCGCGGCGATCGCGCGGTAGCGCAGCCGCAGTGACGGCGAAGAAACAGGCGTCGAACTCATGCGGCTGCTCCGGGGGCGCGGTCGTCGGCCATGCGCGATGCGAGCGCGAGACTCGGCAGCACGACACCACCGTGATCTTCGCCGTCGATCAGGCGAAAGGCGGCGTCGAGCCCTGGGCGGCCGCCGACCCGCGCGACAAAGTCTCGGGCAGAGCTGACCTGCTTGCGCGCCTGCTGGCGGCGCATCCGCTCGACATCGCGGTTCGGCGCGCCTTCCTCGAGACTGCCGGCGGTTACGAGCAGGCGCAGCGGCGGCGCGAGCGGAGCCGTTTGCGCGACGAAGCGGTCGGCATGGGGCAGCAGCGCGCGATCGCCCCACCAGATGGACGGGCTCGCGGCTACGTAGCGCCGGAACAGATGCGGGCGCGTGAGCAGCGCGTACAGCGTCAACAGTCCGCCGTACGAGTGGCCGAACAGCGTTTGCCGTTCGCGATCGACGGGCAACTGACGGGCGAGCCATGGTTGCACGTCATGCTCGATGAAGTCCAGAAAGCGGTCCGCGACGACGCCGCGGCCGTCCGGCAGCGGCGCGAGCGTGTAGTCGTTCGCGCGTGCCGCCATGTCGTAGGGGCCGTCGACGGGATAGCCGATGCCGATCACGACGGTTTCGGCATCGCGCGTGCCGTCCGGCCGCGCGTGGCGATTGCGGGCCAGTTGCGCGGCGAGCGGGAACAGCGCATTGCCGTCGAGCACGGTGAGCACGGGATGAGGCGCAGTGCCGGACCGTTCGGCGGGCAGAGCGACGAACAGGCGCCGCGAGCGACCGCCAACGGTCACGTCGAACTGACAACTGTTTGCCACGACGATCGGCGGTGCGGTGTCGACCGCGGGCCATGCCGGGGTGCCGGTAGCGCGCGCGGCCGCGAAATGGCCGCCGAGCGGACCGGCAAGCCCGGCGACGAGCAGGGAGCGACGCATGGAGGAAGCTGGCATCCGCATCTCAGGACCCTTCCTGCACCCAGTATTCGCCTTGCAGCGGAACGGGCTGGAAGCGTTGCACCATCGTGTCGAAGGTGGCGCGCGGATCGAGATCGGCGAACAGCGTCGGGTGCAGCCACTTGGCCATCGCCTGAACGGCCACGACGTTGAACGGTGAATTGTAGAAGTGATGCCAGATGGCGTACGCGCGTCGTTCGCGAACCGCACGCAGCGGTGCGATCTGCGGTCGTTTCAAGGAGCGGTCGAGCGAGCGCACGGCGTCGTCGTGCCGCACGCCGGGGCCGAGCGCGATGCGCTGCGGCGCACTCTGCAGCGTCTGCCGCGAGCCGATCGCGGTGCCGATATAGAAATCGGGCTGTCGGCTCAGGAGGTATTCCGGATTTAGCGTGCCGTGCTCGCCCGGCACGGGACCTTTCGCAACGTTGTTGCCGCCGGCGGCGTCGAGCAGATGGCCCATCATTCCGGTCATCGTGTCGCAGCAGTCGTTCGACAGGCCGACGCGGCTCTCGAGGAAAACGCTCGGCGCGACGGGACGTGCAGCTGCGAGCCGCGTGCGGACCAGATCGAGCTGTTGCTGCCAATACGCGTTGAATGCCGTCGCGCGCTGCGGCGAGCCAAGCACCTGGCCGAGCAGCGCGATGCTGCGCGGCGTGTTGGCGAGCGGATCGTGGCGGAAGTCGACGAACACGATCGCGACACCGGCCGCTTCAAGCCGCGCTAGCGTCTCGCGATCGCGCTCGCCGGGACCGTGGCCGCCGCCGAGCCCGAAGATCGCGACCTGCGGGCGTAATGCGAGTGCGCGCTCGTCGCTGAAGCTGCCGGACTGCGAGCGCCCGATGCGCGGCACGTCCTTCAGGCGCGGGAAGCGCGCGAGCCATTGTGCGTAGCTCGCCGGATCGAGCTGTTCGAAATCGCCCATCATGCCGACGAGCCGGCGCGCCGGGTCGTTGTCGACCACCGCGAGCGCCGGCAGCAGGCGGCCTTCGCCGAGCAGCACGCGCTCGACATGCCGAGGAATTCGGACCTGCCGCCCGGCCAGGTCGGTGATGGTGGTCGTGCCTGCCTGCGCGGCCTGCACCACGAGCCAGCTGCACAGCCAGACGGCCAGTGCAGCCCACATTCCGCTTGTCTTTCTCACGCGACTCCCGATACGATGTTAATGAGAACGATTCGCATTTAATTGTAGTCGAGCCGGGGCCGCGGCAGGGCCGTCGGCTGTTTGATTGAACGCCAAAATGATTTGCGCGGGCGCCGAAGGGGCTCGCGTACGGGGGTATGACGACATGACATCGCCGACGCCAGCCGCTTTCCATTCCGATCGCTATCGACATGACGCGCACGTCGCACGAATCCGCGAGGTGCGGCCCGGCCTGCGTATCCATGCGGACGATGCAACGGACGAATTCGATGCCGTCATGTCGGGACAGTGTTCGCCGGGCCTGCATCTCGTGTTGTTGCTGGAAGGGGCGCTCGACGTGTCGTACGGCGAGCGGCGCGTGGTGCTGACGACCGAGGGGCGACGGGCAGTCCGCACGCGCAGTGAAATCGCGCGGCCGGCCGGCGCATGCAGTCGTTTTTGCTCAACGCGGTCGAGCCGGATACGTTCCGCCGGCGGCTCAGCAAGGGTGGTTATGCGCGGCGGCTGAGTCTCGCGATGTCGGGGGAATGGCTCGGACATCTGCAGGCGGCCAGTTGCGGCGCATTGCCGAAGCAGCTCGACGCGATGCTGTCCGCGCATCTCGCGATCCGTTTCTGGCAACCGACGCCGCGCGCGACGGCGCTCGCCGAGCAGATCGTACGGCCGCCAGCCTATCAGCCGATGCTGCAGGCCATCTATCTGGAAAGCCGCGTGCTCGAACTGCTTGCGGAGGCGTTTGCGCCGCTCGAGACCGACGCGGTGCAGACCGTGGATGCGCCGCTCGGATCGCGCGACTATCGCCGGATGGCCGAATTGCGCGCTTTCCTCGCAAGCGACGCAGCGCAGGAACTGTCGATCGACGACATCGCCCGGCACGCGGGAATGAGCGCGAACGCGATGCAGCGTCAGTTCCGGGCCGCCTACGGTACGACCGTGTTCGACTTCGTTCGTGAACAGCGTCTGCAGCGCGCGCGGCTCGCGCTCGAGCGCGACGCGGTGAGCGTCAAGCAAGCCGCAGCGCTGGCCGGCTACACGAGCGCGGCGAATTTTGCGACGGCCTACAAACGCCGCTTCGGCGTCACCCCGACGCTCGCGCGGCGCAGCGACCACCGTTGACGGGAGAGGGTGACGGCGCTCAAACGAGTTCGATGCTTACACAAAGGTTTCGGTCACTTTCATGTTTCATAATGAAAATGAGAATCAATTGCATTATGAAACTTCGGAAGTGCCACCATGTCGAGTCAAGTCGCAAGCTTTACGTTGAAACCGGTTGTCGTCGCCGGCCTGTATCTGATGGGGGCGTCGTGCGCGTGGGCGCAGACGTCCGAGCGGGCGGCGACACCCGCCGCTGCATCGTCGGTTACCGCGCGGGCCGCGGTCGTTGAGCCGACCAAAGCCGCGTCGCCCGATGCCGCGTCACCCGATGCCGCCGCCGATGCGGCCGCGCTGAAGGAAATCGTCGTCACGGCGAGCCGGCGCGAGCAGGCGATCCGCGAGGCGCCCGCGAGCATTTCGGTGATCAGCCGGGAGGACATCGAAGCGAAGCCCTATACCTCGGTCGCCGAGATCGTCTCGAATGTGGAAGGCGTGAGCGTCGTCGGCGCCTCGCCGAACGACCAGGACATCTCGATTCGCGGGATGCCGGGGGAATACACGCTGATCCTCGTCGACGGCCGTCGGCAGAACACGCGCGAAACGATGAACCGCGGCACGGCCGGCGTGCAGTCGAATCTGCTGCCGCCGCTGTCCGCGATCGAGCGCATCGAGATCGTGCGCGGCCCGATGTCGTCACTGTACGGCGCCGACGCAATGGGTGGCGTGATCAATGTGATCACGCGCAAGGTGCCGAAGCGCTGGGGCGGCACGGTGACGGCCGGCAGCGTGTGGCAGCTCGAATCGGACCAGGGCGACACGCAGAGTGTCGACTTCTGGCTGGGCGGGCCGCTCAAATCCGACGTGCTCGGGTTGCAGGCGTCGGGGCGTCTCCTGCATCGCGGCGAAGACGACATCTACTATCCGAACAGCGGCGCGAGCGGGGCGAACGGGCAGCGGATCGGCAGCTTCGACGTGAAGTTGTCGGCGAAACCCGCGAGCAACCAGGATGTGAGCGTCAACGTCGGGCGCGAGCAGCTCACCTATCTCAGCACGCCGGGCAAGAGCGCCGCGCCGCTCACGCCGCGTACGTCCGCGTCGGCACTCACCGAGACGCGTCACGTTCGCGACTACTGGGGCATCACGCACGACGGTCGCTGGGGTTTCGGCGACACGACGGTGTCGCTGTACGGGGAGCGCGGTGTGCAGGATCAGTGGACGCCGATCGGACGGTCGCCGGTGAAGCCGGCCTTGACCGACACGATTCTCGAGGCCAAGGCTGCGGTGCCGTGGTGGAGCGAGCGCAACATGCTGACGGTCGGCGGCCAGCACATCTGGTCGCGGCTCTCGGGCGTCGGCATGCAGGACGCCGTCCCCAAGGGCAGGGATGCCAACGCGAATCGCATCACGCGCAACGCGTGGGCGCTGTTCGGCGAGAACGACTATTTCTTCAACGACCGTTTCACGCTGACGACGGGCCTGCGGCTCGATCACGACGATCGCTACGGCAGCCACGTGAGCCCGCGGATTTACGGCGTGTACCAGCTCGGCAAGGCGTGGACAGTGCGCGGCGGCGTATCGACCGGTTTCCGTCCGCCGTCGTTGCGCCAGAGCACGGGCGGTTACTGCATGACGTCGGGCGGTGCGGCGGGCGCGATGCCCGGCACGCTGTGCGGCAACCCCGATCTCAAGCCCGAGACGAGCCTGACCGAGGAACTCGGTGTGCGCTACGACGTGGGCGACACGTATGCAGGGCTGACGCTGTTCAATAACCTGTTCAAGAACAAGGTGGCGAGCTACGACACCGGCAAGCCCGATCGGCGCTCGCCGGGTCGCAACATCTACGTCTACGACAACATCGATCGGGTCAAGCTCTATGGACTCGAGATCGGCGCCGGTACGCGCCTGTCGCGCACGCTGAAAGTGTCGGGTGCGTATACGTTGACCGAATCGCGTCGCGAAGGCAGCGGCGAAAAGGCGTTCAACGGCAGCTCGCTCGACGGCTACCCGCTCGACAAGACGCCGAAGCACAAATTCAACGTGCAGGTCGACTGGACGCCGACGGCCAAGCTCGACCTTTACGCGGCGGCGAACTACATCGGCAGCGAATACTGGGCCGCGTTCCGCAACGGTGCGCAGGGCGTGCGTGAACGCCCGTCGACGACGACCTTCGATCTCGGCGGCCGCTATCGGATCGATAAACGCTTCTCCGTCAATTTCGCGCTGCTGAACCTGACCAACAAGATGGTGCCGATCGACGATCGGACCCGCACGACCGGGCTCGGCGGCAACTGGCTGGTCGATCAAGGGCGCCGTGTTGCGGTGAGTTTGACCGCCGAAATGTGACGGCATGGCCGGCGCGGCTACACGAGCGGCGCCAGCGGAATTCTGGACGCCGGCAACGGCAACAAGCTCGATCTGAGCGGTGGCGGCCTGAAGCAGCAGGTCACGAAGCAGATCTGCGACAAGGTGTTGTCGCAGGCGAAATCGCTGCTGTAAGCCGCAGCGCGCACCGTTCGCGTGCGTCGAACCGTCGCGCGCGAACGGAGAGCGCGAACCGAGAGCGCAACGCGATGCCGGACGACGCGATCGCGCGCCCGGCATCCGCTTTCAGTGCGAAAAATCCGTTACGACCGTCACACCGGCGCCTTCGAACCGGTTCATGTTCATCAGCGCCTCGACCGACTCGCCGAGGCTGATTTCCTTGCCGATCAACCGGCTCGGCGCCAGCTTGCCGGCGCGCACCATTTCGAGCATGGCATCGTAGCGATGCGCCTGCATTCCGTGGCTGCCGAGAATTTCGAGCTCGTGGGCGATCACCTTGCTCATCGGCACCGCCGGCGTCGCATGCTCGCCGAGCATCAGCCCGACCTGCACGTGCCGGCCGCGGCGACGCAGGTTCGCAATCGAGTTGAAGCAGGTGCTCGGGTGGCCCAGCGCGTCGAGCGACACGTGCGCGCCGCCGCCGGTAATGTCCTTCACCGCATCGACGACGTCGGCGACCTGCGACGCATCGACGGTCGCCGCCGCGCCCACCGCGCGCGCGAGCGCAAGCGCGGCCGCCGAAATGTCGACTGCGACGACATTCGCACCGATCGCGTTCGCGATCATGATCGCCGACAACCCGACGCCGCCGCAGCCGTGCACCGCGACCCATTCGCCGGCCGACGTGCGCCCCTGATCGACGACCGCGCGAAACGACGTGACGAACCGGCAGCCGAGGCTCGCCGCGGTCGGAAAATCGAGCGAATCGGGCAGCCGCACGAGGCTCAGGTCCGCATGATGGATGCCGACGAATTCGGCGAACGAACCCCAGTGCGTGAAGCCCGGCTGAAATTGCCGCTCGCATACTTGCTGGTTGCCGGAATGACACTCGGGGCAGCGGCCGCAGCCGGCGACGAACGGCACGGTCACGCGGTCGCCGGCCTTCCAGCGCGTGACGTCCGCACCGGTCGCGACGATCACGCCCGCCAGTTCGTGTCCCGGCACGTGCGGCAGCACGATGTCCGGATCGTGCCCCATCCAGCCGTGCCAGTCGCTGCGGCAGACGCCGGTCGCCTTCACCTCGATCACGACGCCGTCCGGCGCGGGCGTCGGGTCCGCGACCTGCATCACGCGCGGCGCGGCGCCGAACGCTTCGTAAACGACTGCTTTCACCATTTCCTCCTGTTGCGAATGACTCTTTCACTATAACCGCGCAATATCGGATTTATCTTTCGTTTTTCGATTGAGGCGCAGGCTCTTTTGGGCTAGCCTTGCGACCGATGCGCCATCGCTGCAAGGAGCTTTCATGGAACAACTGGACAAGATCGATCGCGGGATGCTCGACATGCTGCAGCGGGACGGGCGCGTCTCGAATGCGCGGCTCGCGGAAGCGTTCTCGCTGAGCGAGACGTCGTGCTGGCGCCGGCTCAGGCGCCTCGAGGACGCGGGGCTGATCGAGGGCTATCACGCGCGGCTCGACCGCCGCAAGCTCGGGCTCGGCGTGATGGCGTTCGTGCAGATCGTCTGCACCCAGCACAGCGAGGAGGTGACGGCCGAATTCGAACGGCTGATCGCCGCGAGCCCGAACGTGCTCGCGTGCGACAACACGACCGGCGAAGCGGATTTCCTGCTGCAGGTGGTCGCGGCCGATCTCGACGACTACAGCCATTTCGTCGAGAAGGTGCTGCGCAAGCTGCCGGGCGTGCTGAGCATCCGCTCCAATCTGTCGCTGCGCCAGCTCAAGTCGACGCACCGGCTGCCGATCGTCTGACGCGGGCGGCGGTTAATCGGCCAGCCGTTTGTCGGCGAGCGCCTTGCAGCAGTCGTCGTACACCCACTGCACGAGCTTCGCGCGATAGTCGAGATCGTCGGTGTCGACGATTTCCTCGACGGCATCGCGTGCCCACGTGGCGTCGACGAAACTCGCGTGGCGCTTCGCGATGTCCTGCGCGAGCGCCGCGAGCTTCGCGATTGCCAGCCAGTCGGCTTGCCGTTGATGACGATCGAGCCAGCGGTGCGCGGCCTTCACCTGAAAGGCGGCGTCGGGCCAGGATTCGTTCAGGTAAAACGCGCCGAGATTGCCGCAGGTGAGCCAGCAAAGTAGCTCGAGGCGGTCGTGCGAGCCGAGGGTGTGGGATGCGTCGGTCATGGCAGCGCTCACGAAAGGCATCGGTTCCGGGTGGCGCGGCCGTGCGGGCCGGCGCCGATATTAAAAACATAGCACGATGCAGGCCATGCCGCGCATCCGTCGTCGTGCCGGTGTTGCGCCGATGTTGCGTCGCCGGAACGGCGCGCACGCGCGCGCGGCGGGCGTCGTCGGCGCGTGCGGCGGTCGCTAGAATGACCGCTTTCCGGGAGACAGGAACGACGATGAAAATCTACGACCAGTTCTATATCGACGGCGCATGGTGCAAGCCGGCCGGCAGCGGCACGATCGACGTGATCGACTCCGGCACCGAGGCTGTGATGGGCCGGATTCCGGAGGGGCTGCCTGCCGACGCGCAGCATGCGATCCGCGCGGCGCGCGCCGCGTTCGACGGCTGGGCGGCGACGCCGGCCGCCACGCGCGCGGGCTATCTGCGCCGGATCGCCGAGCGTCTGCAGGCGCGCCACGAGGAACTGGCGCAGTCGATCGTCGGCGAGGTCGGGATGCCGATCAAGCTGTCGCGCGCGATCCAGGTCGGCGGCCCGATCTACAACTGGAACGCGTACGCGAAGCTCGCCGAATCGTTCGCATTCGAAGCGCAGGTCGGCCATTCGCTCGTCGTGCGCGAGCCGGTCGGTGTCGTTGCGGCGATCACGCCGTGGAATTACCCGCTGAACCAGATCACGCTGAAAGTCGCGCCGGCGCTCGCGGCCGGCTGCACGGTCGTGCTGAAGCCGACCGAAATCGCGCCGCTCAACGCGTTCATGCTGGCCGAAGCGATCCACGAAGCGGGGCTGCCGGCCGGCGTGTTCAACCTCGTGTGCGGCTACGGCCCCGTCGTCGGCGAGGTGCTCGCGACCGATCCCGACGTCGACATGGTGTCGTTTACGGGCTCGACGCGTGCCGGCAAGCGCGTGGCCGAACTCGCGTCGGCGAGCGTGAAACGCGTCGCGCTCGAACTGGGCGGCAAGTCGGCGTCGATCGTTCTCGACGACGCCGATTTCCCGGCAGCCGTGAAGGGCACCGTCAACGCCTGTTATCTGAACGCCGGCCAGACCTGTTCCGCGCACACGCGGATGCTCGTGCCGCAAGCGCGCTACGAAGAGGCGCGCGCGCTCGCGAAGGCGGCGGCCGAAGCCTACGTCGCCGGCGATCCGCGCCTCGACACGACGCGCCTCGGCGCGCTCGCGTCGGCGGCGCAACAGCAACGCGTGCTCGCGTACATCCAGCGCGGGATCGACGACGGCGCGGAGCTCGTGACGGGCGGCACCGGCCTGCCGAACGGCATCGACAAGGGCTTCTTCGTGAAGCCGACCGTGTTCGGCCGCGTCGACCCGAAATCGACGATCGCACAGGAGGAGATCTTCGGGCCCGTGCTGTCGATCATCACGTACCGCGACGAGGACGACGCGGTGCGCATCGCGAACGACTCGCCGTACGGTCTCGGCGGCGCGGTATGGGCCGGCAGCGACGAGCGCGCGCTGCGCGTCGCACGCCGGCTGCGCACGGGCCAGGTCGACATCAACGGCGGCGCGTGGAATCCGGCCGCGCCGTTCGGCGGCTTCAAGCAGTCGGGGTACGGCCGCGAGAACGGCGTGTACGGTCTCGACGAATATCTCGAGTACAAGTCGCTGCAACTGCCCGCGCGCAAGCCGGCCTGAGCGCGGCGCGACGACGGCGCGCACGCGTGCCGTCGTCGTTCGTTGACGGCCGTCAACGTGCGCGGCGGCCGATCGTCGATCATCGCGTTTCCGACGATGTTTCGACGAGGCTTCAGATGACCGTCCGCAGTTCCTTTCCGCCGCTCACGATCCGCGGCCGTCCCTTGCTGCCGATCGTGCAGGGCGGCATGGGCGTCGGCATCTCCGCGCACCGGCTGGCCGGCAGCGTCGCGCACGAGGGCGCGCTCGGCACGATCGCGAGCATCGACCTGCGGCACCATCATGCGGATCTGCTCGCGCGCTGTCGCGCGCAGCCCGACCGTGCGACGCTCGAAGCGGCGAACCTCGAGGCGCTCGCGCGCGAGATCCGGCTGGCGAAGACGTACGCGCAAGGGCGTGGGATGATCGCGGTCAACGTGATGAAGGCGGTGAGCGCGCATGCGGACTACGTCCGCGTGGCCTGCGACGAGGGTGCCGACGCGATCGTGATGGGCGCCGGCCTGCCGCTCGACTTGCCCGATCTCGTGCAGGGCCGCGACATTGCGCTGATTCCGATCCTGTCGGACGGCCGCGGGATCGCGCTGGTGCTCAGGAAGTGGATGAAGAAGGGCCGGCTGCCCGACGCAATCGTGATCGAGCATCCCGCGCATGCGGGCGGCCACCTCGGCGTCACGCAGCTCGCCGACATGCACGATCCGCGTTTCGACTTCGCACGCGTGCTCGACGACGCCGCGCAGGCGATCGCGTCGCTCGGCATCGCCCGCGACGCGATTCCGCTGATCGTCGCGGGCGGCATCAACAGCCACGACGCGGTGCGCGCGGCGCTCGAGGCCGGCGCGCACGGCGTCCAGGTCGGCACGCCGTTCGCGGTGACCGAGGAGGGCGACGCGCATCCGAACTTCAAGCGCGTGCTCGCCGATGCGACGCCGGACGACATCGTCGAATTCGTCAGCGTGACGGGCCTGCCCGCGCGCGCGGTCAGAACGCCGTGGCTCGACCGCTATCTGCGCAACGAGGCGCGCATCCGCGCGAAACTCGGTGCGCTGAAGCAGCGCTGCCCGACCGCGCTCGAATGCCTGAGCGTATGCGGGCTGCGCGACGGCATCGAGCGGTTCGGGCATTTCTGTATCGATACGCGGCTCGCCGCCGCGCTGCGCGGCGACGTCGCCAACGGCCTGTTCTTCCGCGGCCGCGAAGCGCTGCCGTTCGGCCGTGCGATCCGCAGCGTGCGCGATCTGCTCGACCTGCTGCTGACCGGCCGCGCGGCAGAGCCTGCGACAAACCGTCCCACGTTTACGCTGGCTTGACGGACATCAAGATGCGCGAAAGACCCTACACGGAAAATGGAGATCATTATTCGGGGGTCCGTACCATGCATCAAACCATTGACACGATTCGAACACGTTTCATTGCCGCGGCCGTGGTGGCCGCGAGCGTCGCGCTGCCGTCGCTCGCGCAGGCGGCGTCGCCCGGCGACGGCATTCATCAGGGCGACGTCCTCGTGCGGCTGCGCGCAATCAGCATCCAGCCGAACGAGCGCGGCAGCGACACGCTCGGCGCGCTGAACGTCGGCGTGAACAACGCGATCGTGCCGGAGCTCGATTTCACGTACATGATCCGCGACTACCTGGGCGTCGAGCTGATCCTCGGCACGTCGCGGCATCAGGTGACGTCGAGCGCCGGCCATCTCGGCGGCGTGAACGTGCTGCCGCCGACGCTGCTGCTGCAGTACCACTTCAACCATGCGGGCAAGGTGCGGCCGTACGTCGGCGCGGGGCTGAACTACACGTACTTCTACAACAACGGGCTCAACGTCGGCGGCGAGGGCGTGTCGATCGGCAAGAGCAGCTTCGGGCCGGCGCTGCAGTTCGGCGTGGACGTGCAGATGACGAAGCGCGTGTTCCTGAACGTCGACGTGAAGAAGATCTGGATGAGCACGGACGCGACGCTCGGCGACCGCGGCATCGGCACGCTGCATATCGATCCGCTGATCGTCGGCGTGGGTGTCGGGATGAAGTTCTAGCGCCGCACGCGGCACGAAACGAACGGAGTTGGGGTTCGCGGCATGGCAGTCGGCATGCCGCGTTTTTTATTCGTGCGGCGCGCGCTTACAGCTTGTCGTTGCGGAACCGCATCGCGGTGCCTTCGCGCGTGATGCGCGTCCACACGGCGCGCTTTTCGTCGTCGCTCATGAACACCCAGTTCGAGACCTCGGTGGCCGTGCGGCCGCAGCCCTTGCAGACTTCGTCGAAGAGGGTCGAGCAGACGCCGATGCAGGGGCTGTCGGGCAGGTCGTGGAGATTGGAGGCCATCGGGACGGTTCGCGCGGAGGAAATCGTGAGCGCGCCATTTTAAAGCATCGCGCCGGACGGCTGCCGCGGCGCGGTCGCACGGCACCACGACCGGCGTTCTTTTTCCGATGGACAGCCGCGGATTACCCGATAGAATTTCCCCCGGAATGCCCCGTCGCACGGGCGGCCGAGCCGGCCGGCGGCGGGAATCTGTTCCGTTTGCGCGACACCGGCATGATTTTTTTGTGACGGGGCGCGAATGATGGTAGCGTTCGGGGTTTTCTAGGGGCGGCGCGACGGAATGCGGCGCCATCACGAGGCAGACGGCAGCCGGGCAAGCGGTCCGGCCGAAGGGAGAACGGGATGAAAGCAAAGGTGGCGGGCCGGTTCGCGGCGCTCGCGCTCTGTGTGGGCGCATCGGCGGCAGCAGCGAAGGATACGCAGCTCAATGTCTATAACTGGTCGGACTACATTGCGAAGGACACGATCCCGAACTTCGAGAAGCAGACCGGCGTCAAGGTCCGCTACGACAACTACGACAGCGACGACACGCTGCAGGCGAAACTGCTGACCGGCAGCTCGGGCTACGACATCGTCGTGCCGACCAGCAACTACGCGGGCAAGCAGATCGCGGCCGGCATCTTCACGCCGCTCGACAAGTCGAAGCTGCCGAACCTCAAGTATCTCGATCCGCAGCTAATGGCGCTCGTCGCCGGCGCGGATCCGGGCAACAAGTACGTGGTGCCCTGGGCCTACGGCACGACGGGCCTCGCGTACAACGTCAACAAGGCGCAGCAGGTGCTCGGCAAGGTCGCGCTCGACAACTGGGACATCCTGTTCAAGCCCGAGAACATCTCGAAGCTGAAGACCTGCGGCGTGTCGGTGCTCGACGCGCCCGACCAGATGTTCGCGGCGACGCTGCACTACATCGGCAAGGATCCGATGAGCACGAACCCGGCCGACTACAAGGCCGCGATGGAAGTGCTGAAGAAGATCCGTCCGTACATCACGCAATTCAACTCGTCGGGCTACATCAACGACATGGTCGGCGGCGACATCTGCTTCGCGTTCGGCTGGTCGGGCGACGTCGTGATCGCGAAGCACCGCGCGCTCGAGGCGAAGAAGCCGTACAAGATCGAGTACTACATTCCGAAGGGCGGCGCGCCGGTCTGGTTCGACGTGATGGCGATTCCGAAGGACGCGAAGAACAAGGAAGCCGCGCTGCAGTGGATCAACTACATCGAGGATCCGAAGGTGCATGCGGCGATCACCAACGCCGTGTACTACCCGAGCGCGAACGCCGAAGCCCGCAAGTACGTGCGGCCCGACGTCGCGAACGACCCGGCCGTGTACCCGCCGGCCGACGTCGTGAAGACGCTGTTCCTGCTCAAGCCGCTGCCGGCCGACGTTCAGCGCCTGCAGACGCGTCTGTGGACCGAGCTGAAGTCGGGACGCTGATACGCGCCGCAGTGAAGCCAGCAGTCATCAAGCCCCTGGTGTCCCCGGGGGCTTTGTTCGTTCAAACGCAGGAGAGAAGCAGCAGATCATGAAGAGCCAGTCGAGTCCGCCGGCCACGGGCGCGCCGTCTTTCGTTTCTCCGTCGGGCTCCCCGTCGGGCGCGGACGCACGCGCGGAGAACTTTGTCCAGATCATCGACGTCGTGAAGAAGTTCGGCGACACCGAAGCCGTGCGTAGCGTCAACCTGAGCGTACGCCAGGGCGAACTGTTCGCGCTGCTCGGCAGCTCGGGCTGCGGCAAGTCGACGCTGCTGCGCATGCTTGCCGGCCTCGAGACGGTCACGTCCGGCAAGATCCTGATCGACGGCGAGGACCTCGCGCAGATGCCGCCGTACCGGCGACCCGTGAACATGATGTTCCAGTCGTATGCGCTGTTTCCGCACATGTCGGTCGAGTCGAACGTCGCGTTCGGGCTGAAGCAGGAAGGCACGCCGAAGGCCGAGCTGAAGGAGCGCGTCGCCGCGGCGCTCGATCTCGTGCAGATGGGCAAGTACGCGAAGCGCAAGCCGCACCAGCTGTCGGGCGGCCAGCAGCAGCGCGTCGCGCTCGCGCGCTCGCTGGTCAAGCGCCCGAAGCTGCTGCTGCTCGACGAGCCGATGTCGGCGCTCGACAAGCAGATCCGCCAGCGCACGCAGATCGAGCTCGTCAACATCCTGCACAAGGTCGGCGTGACCTGCATCATGGTCACGCACGACCAGGAAGAGGCGATGACGATGGCGAACCGCCTCGCCGTGATGAGCGAAGGCCAGATCGTGCAGATCGGCTCGCCGAACGAAGTCTACGAATATCCGAACAGCCGCTTCTCGGCGGAATTCATCGGGTCGACGAACCTGTTCGACGGCGTGACGGTCGAGGACGAGCCCGACCACGCGTATATCGAATCGCCGGAGCTGCCGAGCCGGCTGTACGTGAGCCACGGGATCACGGGCCCGCTCGGGATGCCGGTGACGGTATCGGTGCGCCCCGAGCGGATCGCGCTCACGCGCAAGCCGCCCGAGGGCGCGTTCAACTGGGCGCGCGGCGCGATCACGAACGTCGCGTACATGGGCGGCTATTCGCTGTATCACGTGAAGCTCGATGGCGGCAAGACGGTGATCGCGAACGTGTCGAGCCTCGCGATTTCGGAACTCGACACGCCGGCGCTCGGCGACGAGATCTACGTGCGCTGGAGCGCGACGGCAGGGGTGGTGCTGACGTCATGAACGCGCTCAAGTCCCTGCTCGCGTGGCCGGTGCGGCGCTTCAACCTGACGGGCGGCACCGCGGTGGTGGCCGGCCCGTTCACGTGGCTCGTGCTGTTCTTCCTCGTGCCGTTCGTGCTGGTCGTGAAGATCAGCTTCGCGGAGCTGCAGCTCGGCATTCCGCCGTATTCGGAGCTCGCGTCGTACGCGGACGGCGTCGTGCACATCGCGCTGAACCTGTCGCACTACGCGTTCCTGTTGTCGGACAGCCTGTATTTCGCGACGTACGTGAACTCGGTGGTCGTCGCCGCGATCACGACGCTGCTCTGCCTGCTGATCGGCTATCCGATGGCGTACTACATCGCGCGCTCGAATCCGGCTACGCGCAATCTGCTGATGATGGGCGTGATGCTGCCGTTCTGGACGTCGTTCCTGATCCGCGTGTATGCGTGGATCGGGATCCTGAAGAACAACGGCCTGCTGAACAACTTCCTGATGTGGATCGGGCTGATCCACACGCCGATCGAACTGTACCGGACCAACTACGCGGTCTATATCGGCATGGTCTATTCGTATCTGCCGTTCCTCGTGATGCCGCTCTATGCGCATCTCGTGAAGATGGACCTGCGTCTGCTCGAAGCCGCGTACGATCTCGGCGCGAAGCCGTGGAAGGCGTTCGTGCAGATCACGCTGCCGCTGTCGAAGAACGGGATCATCGCGGGCTGCCTGCTCGTGTTCATTCCGGCAGTCGGCGAGTACGTGATCCCCGAACTGCTCGGCGGCGCGAACACGCTGATGATCGGCCGCGTCATGTGGAACGAGTTCTTCAACAACGCAGACTGGCCGATGGCGTCGGCCGTGACCTGCGCGATGGTGCTGCTGCTGCTCGTGCCGATGGCGATGTTCCAGCACTTCCAGGCGAAGGAGCAGGAGGGCCGTCGTCGATGAAACCGAATCGTTATCTGCAGTTCGCCGCGCTGTTTGCCGGGTTCGCGTTCCTGTACATCCCGATCATCAGCCTGATCGTCTACTCGTTCAACGAGTCGAAGCTCGTCACCGTCTGGTCGGGCTTCTCGTTCCGCTGGTATGCGGCGCTCGCCGACGACGATGAACTGCTGACGGCCGCGTGGCTGTCGCTGAAGATCGGCGTGCTGACCGCGTTCGCGTCGGTGATCATCGGCACGTGGGCCGGCTTCGTGCTCGCGCGGATGGGGCGCTTTCGCGGCTTCGCGCTGTTCAGCGGGATGATCAACGCGCCGCTCGTGATTCCCGAAGTGATTCAGGGGATCTCGCTGCTGCTGCTGTTCATCGAACTCGCGAAATGGATCGGCTGGCCGGCCGAGCGCGGCATCTTCACGATCTGGCTCGGCCACGTGATGCTGTGCATCTCGTACGTCGCGATCATCGTGCAGTCGCGCGTGCGCGAGCTGAATCCGTCGCTGGAAGAGGCCGCGCTCGATCTCGGCGCGACGCCGCTGAAGGTGTTCTTCACGATCACGCTGCCGCTGATCTCGCAGGCGCTGATCGCGGGCTGGCTGCTGTCGTTCACGCTGTCGATCGACGATCTGGTGCTGTCGGCGTTCCTCTCGGGCCCCGGCTCGACGACGCTGCCGCTCGTCGTGTTCTCGCGCGTGCGCCTCGGCCTGAATCCGGAGATGAACGCGCTCGCGACGCTGTTCATCATCGCGGTGACGATCGGTGTCGTCGTTGCGAACTTCGTGATGCTGCGGCAGGAGCGCAAGCGGATGGCGGCGTTCGCGACGGCCTGATCCGAACGTTGCGATCGCAACGAACCACGCCCGGTGCCGATATCGATCGGCCCGGGCGTTGTCTTTTATTGCGTGCGGCCGCGGCTCACGCGCCGAACGTGGCCTTGGCGAGCAGCCCGAGCGCGACGCAGACGAGCACCGCCGCGAAGCCCGCCTGCACATGCCGCGCGGACAGGTGCCGCGACGCGCCGCGGCCGGCCGCCATCCCGAGCGCGGTCGCGACCGTAAACCACAGCATCACGTCGAGCGCGGCGTGCGTGCCGGCCGCGAGCGTCGCGAACACGCCGCCCGTGCCGACGAGCGCGATTACCATCAGCGACGTCGCGACGATGCCGTGCATCGACACGTTGGTGAACTTGCGCAGCATCGGCACGATCACGAAGCCGCCGCCGACGCCGAGCAGGCCCGTCATCAGCCCCGTCACCGCGCCCGTCGATGCGAGCGCGAGGCCGACGGGCCAGGACCACACGAGACGGCCCGTGTCGGGATTCACGCGGCCGACGCAGAGCGGCGAAAGCTGCGCGTCGGCCGCCGGCTGCCGCAGCGCCTGGCGCAGCAGGCGCGCGGCGACGGCCAGCATCGTCAGCGCGAACAGCGCGAGCAGCACGCGTTGCGGCAACACATGCGCGAGGCGGGCGCCGAGCGTCGTCAGCGGCACGCCGGCCACGGCCATCAAGAGCGCCGCCCGATAGCGGACGAGCCCGCGGCGAAAGCCTTCGAGCGCGCCGAGCGCGGCGCTGCCGGCCACCGCGACGAGCGCGACGGGCGTCGCCTGCTGCATCGGCCAGCCCATGCCGACGACGAGCGCGGGCACCGCGAGAATGCCGCCGCCGGCGCCGGTCAGACCGAGCACCGCGCCGACGCAGCCGCCGAGTAGGAGAGAAACCAGCATGATCGGATTCCGTCGAACGCGCGGCGCTTAGCGCACGATCGCGGGCTGCGCGAGCCATTCGCGGCCCTTCAGCATCGCGTCCCAGTACAGCGGCGGCAGCACGCGCGCCTTCAGCAGCCAGGCGAGCCGCGACGGGCGCCGGCCGTCGAGCAGCCAGGCAGGGAAGGTCGGCGCGACCTTGCCGCCGTACAGGAATTCGGCGAGCACGATCTTGCCGCGTTCGACCGTCAGCGGGCACGAGCCGTAGCCGTCGTAGGCCGCTTCGCCGGCCGCGCGGCCGAGCGATGCGAGCACGTTGTGCGCGACGACGGGCGCCTGCTTGCGCGCGGCCGCCGCGGTCTTCGCGTTCGTCGTGTTGGTCACGTCGCCGAGCGCGAAGATGTCCGCGTAGCGGCGGTGGCGCAGCGTCGCCGGATCGACGTCGACCCAGCCGGCGGCGTCCGCCAGCGCGCTCGTGCGCACGAAATCGGGTGCCTTCTGCGGCGGCACGACGTGGATCATGTCGAACGCGCGGACGACCGCTTCGGTGCCGCCGTCGGGCAGTGTGCGCACGAACGTCGCGCGGCGCGCGGGGCCGTCGATCGCGACGAGGTTGTGGCCGAACGACAGCGCGATCCCGTAGCGCTTCACGTACGCCATCAGCGCGGGCACGTAGTCGGCAACGCCGAACAGCGCGTTGCCGGCATTGAGGAACTCGACGTGAGCGGCGCCCAGTCGTCCCGTGCGCAGCCAGTGATCACAGGACAGATACATGGCCTTCTGCGGCGCGCCCGCGCACTTGATCGGCATCGGCGGCTGCGTGAACAGCGCGTTGCCGCCGCGAAATGCCTGCACGAGCTGCCACGTGTACGGCGCGAGGTCGTAGCGGTAATTCGACGTGACGCCGTTGCGGCCGAGCGTGTCGGCGAGACCGTCGATCGCCTGCCAGTCGAGCTTGAGCCCCGCACAGACGATGAGTTTGCCGTAGCCGATGCGCCGGCCGTCGTCGAGCACGACCGCATGCGCGTCGGGTTCGAACGCGGCGACCGCCGCACGGATGCGCTGCACGCCGCGCGGCAGCACGTCGGCGATCGCGCGCGCAGTCGTGCCGGCCTCGAAAACGCCCGCGCCGACCATCGTCCAGCCCGGCTGGTAGTAGTGGACGTCGGCCGGATCGACGATCGCGATGTCGAGCGTGCGCTCGCGCGCAAGCAAGCTCGATGCGACCGCGATGCCCGCCGCACCGGCGCCGACGATCACGATCTCGTGGCGCGCGTCGGGCGCGTGCGTCGCGTCGGCGGTCCCGCCTGCAAGCCGCGGCGCGAGCGCGGCGAGGTCGTAGCCCGCCGCGGCGGCCGTCGCGACGATGTCGTCGGCGCGCATGCGGCCTGCCTGCGACAGCGCCCATAGCGTCGCCGAGCGCGTGCCGGTGCGGCAGTACGCGAGCGTCGGGCCGACGGCCGACGCGAGCAGTGCGCGGAACTGCGCGACGTGGTCGTCGGTGATCCTGCCCGGTTCGACCGGCAGATGGTGGACCGCGATGCCGAGCGGCGCGGCGGCCGCGCGGATCTCGGCGAGGTCGGGCTGGTCGGCGCTTTCGCGGTCCGGACGGTTGCAGACGATCGTGCGGATGCCGGCGGCGTGCAGCGCGGGCAGGTCGGCCACGGCAATCTGTGGGGACACGGCGAGCGTGTCGGTCAGCGTGCGAAGAGTCATGTCGGGGTTCTCGTTTGAAGGGCGCGTCGGCTCTCAGATCGCGTCGAGCGGGATCTTCAGATAGCGCACGCCGTTGTTTTCGGGTTCGGGCAGATGGCCGGCGCGCATGTTGACCTGCACGGACGGCAGCATCAGCACCGGCATCTCGAGCGTCGCGTCGCGTGCGGTGCGCATCGCGACGAAGTCGTCCTCGGTCACGCCGTCCTTCACGTGCACGTTCGCGCGGCGCTGCTCGGCGACGGTCGTCACGAACTGCACGTCGCGCCCGCCCGGCTGGTAGTCGTGGCACAGATAGAGCCGCGTGTCGGGCGGCAGCGCGAGCACGCGCGCGATCGAGCGGTACAGCGTGCGCGCGTCGCCGCCCGGAAAATCGCAGCGGGCGGTGCCGTAGTCGGGCATGAAGAGCGTATCGCCGACGAATGCCGCACGCTGCGTCGCGTCGTCGACGCAGTAGGTCATGCAGGCGGGCGTATGGCCGGGCGTATGCAGCGCGCGGATCGTCAGCGTGCCGAGCACGAGCGTGTCGCCGTCGTCGAGCAGCGCGTCGAACTGGCTGCCGTCGCGCGCGAAGCCGGGGCCCGCATTGAAGAGGTCGCCGAACACGTGCTGCACGCGCCGCACCTGCGCGCCGATCGCGATCCGCCCGCCGACGCGCGCCTTCAGGTACGGCGCGGCCGACAGGTGATCGGCATGCACGTGCGTCTCGAGCAGCCAATGGACGGTCGCGCCGAGCTCGGCGACGCGCGCGATCAGCCGATCGGCGCTGTCCGTGCGCGTGCGGCCGGACTTCGGGTCGTAATCGAGCACGCTGTCGATCAGCGCGCAGGCGCGCGTCGCGGTGTCGAGCAGCAGATAGCTGACGGTGTGGGTCGCCGGGTCGAAAAAGCCTTCGACCGCCAGGCCGGCAGAGTGCGTCACGGGAATGTCCTCGAACGGTGGATGGAGCAACGGCGATCCATGGCTCAAGAACCGTGCCAGCGAGCAGGGCGGCGCTCGCCGTCCAAGCAGGTCCTTGATTGCGCACAGGTTTTCGGCGCGCGCGAGGCGGCGCGTGGACGTCGCCGCGCCAGGGCCGGCGCGGCTTGCTGCCACGCGTGGCAGTCGTGTGGCAGAATTGGCAGTCCTTGTGGCAGCTCCGGCCGAGCGCGCTGGCTCGTCGCGGCCGCCGCATCCTCCGATCGATCCCCCGGAATCCCGATGAATCCGCACGACACCATTCCGATCGTTCCCGTGCCGCCGCACGCGCCGGCGCTCGCGCCCGACGTGCGTGCGCTCGTCGCCTATCTCGAACACGATCCGCAGCCGATGATCGTCGTCGATCCCGACTACCGGATCCTCGCGGCGAACGGCGCGTACCGGCGGCAGTTCGGCGTCGCGGGCGTCGAGCACGTCGGCCGGCACTGTTTTCAGGTATCGCACCACTACGACGTGCCGTGCGACCAGGCCGGCGAGCACTGCCCGATGAAGCGCGCGAAGGCGCTGCGCGGCCTCGATCGCGTGCTGCATATTCATCACACGCCGCGCGGGCCCGAGCACGTCGACGTCGAGCTGCGGCCGATCTTCGACGCAGGCGGCGACGTGATCGCATACGTCGAGCGGCTGACGACCGTGCGCAGCGCGTCGGCGCAGCCGAGCGCGGAAGGGCTCGTCGGCAGCGCGGAGTCGTTCAATGCGGCGCTCGGCGCGCTGCAGCGCGTCGCCCCGTCGACGCTGCCGGTGCTGCTGCTCGGCGAATCGGGCACCGGCAAGGAATTGTTCGCGCGTGCGCTGCACGAGGCGAGCGATCGCGCGATGGGGCCGTTCGTCGTCGTCGATTGTTCGGGAATTGCCGAAACGCTGTTCGAGAGCGAACTGTTCGGCTACGAGAAGGGTGCATTTACGGGCGCGAACCAGCGCAAGCCGGGCCTCGTCGAGACGGCGCAGGGCGGCACGCTGTTTCTCGACGAGATCGGCGACGTGCCGCTGCCGATGCAGGTGAAGCTGCTGCGGCTGATCGAGTCGGGCACGTTCCGGCGCGTCGGCGGCGTCGAGACGCTGCGCGCCGATTTCCGGCTCGTCGCGGCCACGCACAAGCCGCTGCGCGAGATGATCGCCGACGGCCGGTTCCGGCAGGATCTGTATTACCGGATCAACGCGTTTCCGATCGCGCTGCCCGCGCTGCGCGAGCGGCGCGGCGACGTCGCGCTGCTCGCCGAATCGATCCTGCGGCGCATCGCGAACGCGCGGGCCGGCGCGGCGACGGACGCCGGCGCGCGGCCGTGCGTGCTGAGCGAACGCGCGCTCGCGTGCCTCGACGCCTATGCGTGGCCCGGCAACATCCGGGAACTGCGCAACGTGCTCGAGCGCGCATGCCTGTTCGCGGACGACGGCACGATCCGCGTCGAGCACTTGCCGCCCGAACTCGTGGCGGCCGCGGATGCACCGCGCGACGGCACGCGCGCGGCCGGCGCGACGACGGACGCCGAACTCGCGCGCATCGCGGCGGAATTCGGCGGCACGCGCAAGGCGCTCGCCGAACGCGTCGGCATCAGCGAGCGGACGCTTTACCGGCGGCTGAAGGCGCTTGGAAGCACGTTCGGCGATAAAAAATCACATTGCGACAACAATTAATTATCGTTTTACGATAATTCTTGGCGTACAATCGGCGCATCTTCCACGCTCGTCGAGGCAAACCATGCACACCGATCGCATCGCCCGCATCAGCCAGCGGATGGCTGCCGTTACGTTGTGGTTCATCGTCGGCATGTTGGCGTTGAACGCCGCATGCTGGGTTTTCCCGTCGCTGAACGCGACGCATGCCGGGCCCGGTTTCGTGTTCGGTCTGACCGACTCGGTGATGTCCGGCCTGCAGGTCGACGTCGCCGCGTTCCCGTGGTGGCAGAAGGCGGTCGGCATCGTGCTGTCGAGCGTGCCGCTCGTCGCGCTCGCGAACGGCCTTCATCATCTGCGCCAGCTGTTTCGCACGTACGCGCGCCGCGACTATTTCTCCGCGCAGGCAGCCGGCCATCTCGGCAAGACCGGGCGCGCGATCGGGATGTGGGTATTGCTCAGCGTGCTGTGCGAACCGCTGCTGACCGTGTGGGCGACGATGCGCGAGCCGGCCGGGCATCGCGTCGTCAGCGTCGGCTTTACGCTGCCGTACGTCGTCGCGCTGTTTACCGCCGCGTGCATCGCGGTCATCGCGCACATCCTGCGGCAGGCGAGCGAACTCGACGCCGAACATCGGCAATTCGTCTGAGGCGCGCGATGACGATCGTGGTCAAGCTCGACGTGATGCTCGCGACCCGCAAGGTTCGCTCGAAGGACCTCGCGGCGGCCGTCGGCATCACCGAACAGAATCTGTCGCTGCTCAAGCAGGGGAAGGTCAAGGGCATCCGCTTCGCGACGCTCGAGGCGATCTGCCGCTATCTCGACTGCCAGCCGGGCGACCTGCTGGCGTTCACCGATGACGGCGGCGAGCCGGATTGACGCGTCGTCGCTGCGAGCGGGGGAAGCGCGGCGGCTGCGGCGGCCGCACGTCGTCGCGCTGGCCTGTGTCGCGGCTCTGTCGCTGCACGTGCTCGGATGGTTCGTGCTGCAATGGACGTCGAGCGCGGCCGGCACGGCTCGACCGAAAGTCGATGCGTCCGCACGGATCGCGCTGAGCGTCAGGTTGATTCCTGAGATGCCGCCGGCGCCGCGTTCGCCGCCGTTACCGCATGCGGCCGCGCGTATCGCGCCCGACGCCGGCACGCGCGGCACCGCTCGATCGGCACGACGTTCTGCGGTCGCACCGAACGCGCGTAACACGACGCGTTCGCTTGCCAATGATGCGACGGGCGCGCATGTCGCCACGAACGCCGCGCTGGAGCGACCCGAGCAACGCGCCGACGCTCGCGCTGCGCCCGATGTCGACTGGTCGCGCGATCTGGCGACGATCGGTAGCGCGGGTGCGGTCGGTCGCAGCGCGGCGCAGGCGACGGTGAACGCACTGGGCGCCTCGGCGGCAAGCGCGGCACCGCGTCGTCCTACCGTCGATGCGACGCTGGCGTCCGGCATGTCGAACGCGCGGCGCGCCGATTGCCGGAACGCGTATGCGGGCGCCGGGCTGCTCGCGCTGCCGATGCTCGCGCTCGACGCGGTGCGCGATACGGGCTGCAAGTGGTGAAGCGCGTGGCCCGCTTGCGCGTTCTTGCAAGCGGGCCGCGCGACGAATGCCGGCCGATGCGCCGTACCGCGCCGCCCGTCACATGCCGGCCGCAACGGCGATGCGTCGCCGCCGGCACGGACGTCACGGCAACACGCACGGCACGCAACTCAGGCACGGCACGCACGTCACGACGCGCACACCGCCGTCGGCGCCGACCGCTCAGCGCACCGGCGCGAGCTGCGCGATCGCCGCGCGCATGAAGCCGAGCAGCGTGTCGTCGACCCACGCGTCCTTCATCAGCGCCGGCTCATTCGCCATCGCGTCGCGGAATTTCGCGTGCGTGGCCGGATCGTTGCCCGCGTAGCTGCGGAACAGGTCGAGCCAGCGTTGCGCGAGCGCGCGGCCCTCCGGCGAGTCGGGCTGCTTGCCGGCCTCGAGCGCATCGCGCACGTCGGCCACCAGCTGCGGCCATTCCATCGCGCGTTGCCCGTAGTGCGCACGCATGAAGCGGATCTCGTCCGGATTCAGATACTTCTCGAAGATCCGCATCTTCGTTTCGGCCACGGCCTTCAGCACGTAGTCGCGCAATTCGGTCGAAATGCCGATCTTCGACTGCATCGACGGCTCGCGCTCGTGCATCACGTTCAGCTTCGCGAGCAGCCGCGGGTCGCCGGCGGTGTCGCGCACGAGCTGCGTCATCCAGCGATCGGCGAGCGCGCGCACGCGGTCGTCCTCCGGCGGCACGCCCGCATCGTGCAGCGCGCGCACGTCGGCGACGAGCGCGATCCACTCCGCATCGCCGGTCTGGCTCTTGCGGTACATCGGCATGCGCGCGAGTTCTTCATCGGAAAAATATTTGTCGTACACGGTCATCAACTCCAGTGTGGTGAGCCAATCGGACAGCTCCGGCTCCGTGCCCGCGGCGAGCTGCGCATGCAGACTCACGAGCCGCTCGCGCAACTGCGACGCTTGCGCGAGCTGACGGTCGAGCGACGCGATCTGCTTCGCGACGAGATCGACGAGCGGGGTGCCGGGCTGGTTCAGGTAATCGCCGATTTCGGCCAGCGACAGTCCGAAGCGACGCAGCGCCTGGATCTGGTGGAGCCGCGCGACGTCGTCGCGGTCGTACAGCCGGTAGCCGTTGTCGGCGCGCGCCGAAGGCGTCAGCAGGCCGATCGCGTGATAGTGATGAAGCGTGCGGACGGTCAGCCCGCTGCGTTTCGCCAGTTCTCCCACTTTCAGCCGCATGTTTCCCTCCGTTCGATGCGCACACTGGAGTGTCGAACGTTACGCTACGTGAGGGTCAAGCGGAAGTTCGAACGTCGGGCGCACCGGATGAGGCCGCGTGCGCCCGACGCAAGCCCGCGTCATTGCGCGGACGCAGCGACGCCGTTCGCGGCAGCGCGCGCTTGCGGGCTGCCGGCGGTGTCGGCGGCCTTGTCGAGCGGCGGCGTGCCCATCGCCTGATAGAGCCGCGCGGTGTCCGCGAGCCGCGCGCCGGTCGCGCGGATTTCGTCGAGCCGCGCATTCCGGTACTGCAGCTCGCTCGCGCGCGCCGCGGACGGCGGCAGCGCGCCGAGCCGCACGCGGGCGGCCGCGTCGTCGTACGCGCCGCGCGCGGCCAGCGCCGCCCGCGACGACGCGTCGAGCGCTTCGGCATCGTGCTCGATCGCGGCGAGCGAGTCGGCGACGTTCTGGAACGCGGCGAGCACCGTCTGCCGGTACTGGTCGACCGCGGCTTCGTAGCTCGCCTTCGCCGCGCGGCGCTGCGCGAGCAGCGCGCCGCCGTGGAAGATCGGCTGGCTCAGCGACGCGCCGACGTTCCAGATCGCGCCGGCGCCCGACAGCATCGTCGGCCAGCTGAATCCGCCTTTGCCCATCGCGGCGGACAGCGACAGCTGCGGGAACAGCTGCGCGGTCGCGACGCCGACTTCGGCTGCGGCCGCTTTCAGCCCCGCGTCGGCCGCCTGGATGTCGGGGCGGCTTTGCAGCAGATCGGACGGCACGACGACAGGCACCTGCTCGGGCAGGTGCAGATCGGCGAGTGCGAGATCGGCCGGCGGCCGGTCCGGCGTGCGGCCGATCAGCACCGCGAGCGCGTGGCGCGCGGAGTCGCGCTGCTGGCGCAGCGCGGGCAGGCTCGCGGCGAACGTGTCGGCGCTTTGCCGTGCGTTCAGCGCGTCGCCGCGCGACGCCGCGCCGAGCGCGTGGCGGCGTTCGGCATCGCGCGCCTGGTCGTTCGCGAGCGCGACGAGCCGCTCGGTCGTGTCGATCTGCGCATTGAGCACCGACACCGTGATCGACGCGGTCACGATGTTTGCGGCGAGCGCGCGGCGCGCGGATTCGAGCTGGAACGCGCTGACGTCGACGCGCTTTCCGAGCGCGCGATTCGCGAAGCGTGCGGCGCCGAACAGGTCGACCGTGTAGCTCGCCTGCAGCTGCCCGACGAACGTGTCGTACAGCAGCGTCGGCGCGCCGAGCGCCGGAATCGGCACGCCGAGCGCGCGCTGGCGCGTCGCCTGGCCGCCCGCGTCGATCGACGGCAGCAGCGAGCTGCCGATCTGCGCACGCAGCTGCTCGCGCGCGGCGTCCAGCGAATGCGCGGCCGCCGCGAGCGTCGGGCTGTTGCGCAACCCTTCGTCGACGAGCGCGTTCAGCGCATCGGAACGGTACTGTTTCCACCAGTCGGGCACCGGCTGCGCGCCGACCTCGAATCGTTGCGCGACGCCGTGCGCGGCAACGGTCTGCTCAGCCTGCGGCGCGGCGCCGTAATGCGCGGGCGACGGCATCGCGGGCGGCGCGCCGCTCGGCGCGAACGCGCTGCAGCCGGCAAGCGGGCCGGCGACACTCGCGACGGCGAGCGCGCGCACGACTTTCGTTTTCAGGTTCATCGACGATTCCATGGTCAAGCTCCCGACGGCGCGCCATGCGGCGGGCCGTCCTGCGGATCGCGTTCGTCGCGCTTCACGCGGAACCAGGTCGCGTACAGCGCGGGCAGGTAGAACAGCGTCAGCACGGTTGCGCTCGTGATGCCGCCCATCAGCGCGGTGGCCATCGGCCCGAAGAAGTTCGAGCGCAGCAGCGGAATCAGCGCGAGCACGGCCGCCGCGGCGGTCAGCGTGATCGGCCGGAAGCGCCGCACGGTCGCGCCGACGATCGCATCGAAGCGGCCGTGACCGGCCGCGATGTCCTGCTCGATCTGGTCGACGAGAATCACCGAGTTGCGCATGATGATCCCGAACATCGCGATCACGCCGAGCATCGCGACGAAGCCGAACGGCTGGCCGAACAGCAGCAGCGTGCCCACCACGCCGATCAGCCCGAGCGGCGCGGTCAGCACGACCATCAGCACGCGCGAGAAGCTTTGCAGCTGGATCATCAGCAGCGTGAACACGGCGATCGCCATCAGCGGCATCTGCGCATTGATCGAGGCCTGAGCCTTCGCGCTTTCCTCGACCGAGCCGCCGATCTCGATTCGGTAGCCGACCGGCAGCTGCGCGCGCAGCGCGTTCAGCTTGCCGTCGATCGCGTGCGTGACGTCGATGCCTTGTGCGCCCGCGCGCACGTCCGACTGCACGGTAATCGTCGGCTGGCGGTCGCGCTCCCAGATCACGCCGTATTCGAGCGTCGGCGTGAAGCGGCCGAGCGAGCCGAGCGGCACCGCGCCGTTCGGCGTCGGCATCGCGAGGCCGGCGAGCTTCGCGGGATCGACGCGGTCGGGCTGCGCCGCGCGCAGGTCGACGGCGATCAGCTTGTCGCGTTCGCGATACTGCGTGACGGTCGTGCCGGACAGCGTCATCGCGAGGAAGCTCGACACGTCCTGCGACGTGACGTTCAGCTCGCGCGCCTTCTTCTGGTCGAGCTCGAAGCGCACCGAGCGCTCGGCCGGCTCGTCCCAGTCGAACTGCACGTTGACCGTGCGCGCATCGCCGCGCATCGTCGCCGCGACCTTGTCGGCGATCGAGCGGACCGTCGCGATGTCGTCGCCGCTCACGCGGAACTGCACGGGGTAGCCGACGGGCGGCCCGTTCTCGAGCCGCGACAGCCGCCAGCGCACGGCCGGGAAACGGTCGCGCAGCGTCGTTTCGAGCCAACTCGCGAGTTTTTCGCGATCCTCGACCGATTTCGCGGTGATCACGAACTGCGCGAAGTTCGGCAGTTGCAGCTGCTGATCGAGCGGCAGATAGAAACGCGGCGCGC
>NZ_JBQYLP010000200.1:0-43529 GCF_052683555.1 Burkholderia sp. BC1 | reverse complement strand
AGATGTGTATAAGAGACAGGGTGCGGTCATGTGGCGCGTAATTTCTGCCTCGTCGTGGTGAGGCGGCGCCGCGGTGGATGCGGGCGAGCATTGGGCGTACCTGGAAGGCTGGGAGTCACCACTTTCGGCCGGGGCCAATCCCGGAGCTCTACCACATCCCGGCCGAAGACGGGTTCGCACCGCGCAGTAGCGGCCTATCGTTGCCGGTATTGCCTGATATTGACAAAAAGCACCCGCACCTACGGGCACCCCGAGCAACGTTAGATAACGATAGATGGCACAGCGCCGCCCGACGGCCTGAAGCAGGAAGAGCTCGAAGGGGCTTGGTACTTGACTGGTCCGCAGACAGAATTCATGCGCCAGCATTAATGGCACTTTGGGACTTCGTTTAAGTAATCTATATCCCCACAAAATACCGGCAAAAAAAATCGTGGTGGTGATTTCTACAGGTACGGCTTCGGTCTTGAGCGGCGCTCGCTATCGCACGCGCCTACTTGCCAACTTCCGCCAGTACGGTATCTTACCGGCAGCGCCATTTATGTATTGATAGGCGCCACGACAGCCTCGACCCGCGGCCAAAATTCGCGGTACGGCGGGGACGATTATGCAAATATACGATCAACAATTCGGGGAAATCTTGAGCACACCTGTTACCCAGCCCGGGACCACGGGCGAAACCGTGTTTTTCCAGCATGGAAACGTGACCGTCACGAATACACGCTTCATTGTGCCGGGCCAAACGTACGCCATGAGCAACGTCACATCCATCAAGCACCTCGAAAAAGCCCCGTCCAGAGCGCTTGGCGTGATTGTGGCCATCATCGGCGTCCTGATCCTGTTCGCTCACGCCTGGGTATTCGGCCTGATCGCAATTGCTTTGGGTGGACTCCTCGCTTGGACCGCCAAAGGACAGTACGACGTATTGCTGCATACCGCGTCGGGCGAGGTGCGTGCGTTTCAGTCACCGGATCGTGATCTTGTTCAGCAGATTGTTAGCGCGCTCAACCAAGCCATAGTGTTTCGCGGCTGAAGAGGGGGCGGGATCTCGGGTTAGTCCGAGATGGCCGCTTCGGCCCGTGACGAATTTGCGATCAGCAACCACACGAGAGACCAGATCATGACGAAGATCATTGCAATTCTGCTTTGTGTCGCCATGGCGGCACCCGCCGTCGCTGTCGCCCGCGGTGGCCATTATGCTGGTGGCCATGGTTCCTCTCACAAGGGAGGGAAATACAAGAACGCTCGAACCGGAGATCATTACGAGCATCGCCAATAGTCTCTGGGGGACAGCGCCCCGGTACGGGCCGCTCCGTAGAGGAACGGGGTCGCCAACTTGGTGGCCGCAGCGTGGGCATACTGCTTGAAGGGCGGCCGGAGGATCAATTTGCGCTGGGGCATCGACTCCGCGCACTTCGAGGTATATCGCCGCGGATACCACAAGGCGATTGGTTCTAGTGCGCAACCTTGGGCGGCGGCGCCAGCGAAAGCCCAAGCCCAAGCAACACAAGGCCGTGCGCGCTGTGCGCGACTTTCTGGGCAAACTTCGGAAGTATTGGGAGCATGACTGGTCCCCCCGACAGGAATCGAACCTGTATCTAGCGCTTAGGAGGCGCTTGTTCTATCCATTGAACTACGGGGAGAGCCATGTCCGGCAGACATCGCGCGAGCGCGCGAGCCGGACGGCGGTGTGGACAGCGCGCAGAGTATAGCAAACGCGCGACGCATCGGCGGACGGAATGCGCGCCGATGCGCGGGTCAAGCAGCTGTCGCGATCAAAAGATCACAAGATCAGAATCAGAAGTCGACGACGACGAAATCTTCCTTGCCCACGTCGCACAGCGGGCAGCGCCAGTTGGCGGGAATGTCCGCGAAACGCGTGCCGGGCGCGATGCCCTCGTCCGGCAGCCCTTCCGCTTCGTTGTAGACCCACCCGCAAATCAGGCAGACCCAGCTCTGGTATTCGGTTACTTCGCTCATGACGCGCTCGAAAGATGAAAGTCCGTGTGATGCCGTCCGCGGCGCGGCCGCCGGACGAAACGCGCAATGGTACCGGAATTTCGCCGATCTCTGCGCCAACGTCGTTTTAAACGTACGCATCGCGAACAGCGCGCCTCGTCGCCAGCGACCGCCGCGCAGTGTATGCTTCGTGAGCCTGTCAATCTGAAAGGAGTCAACGATGCTCAACAAAAACTGGATCGCGGGTGCGGTATGCGTCGCGGCACTTGCCGTGTCGACGCTCGCGCGCGCCGAAGCGCGCGTGTTCTTCGTCGAGCCGAAGGACGGCGCGACAGTGTCGAACCCCGTGCACGTCAAGTTCGGCCTCGAAGGGATGACGTTGAAGCCGGCCGGCGACATGACGCCGGACACCGGCCATCATCATCTGCTGATCGACGGCAAGCCGCTGCCGAAGGGCGACGTGATCCCCGCGACCGAACATTCGCTGCATTTCGGCAAGGCGCAGACCGAAACCGACGTCACGCTGCCGCCCGGCCAGCACACGCTCACGCTCCAGCTCGGCGACGGCGCACACCGCTCCTACGGTCCCGAATTGAGCTCGACGATCACCGTCAACGTGAAGTAACCGCCATTGCGCGGCGCGCGCGATGCGCGTCGCTTCGCCGCGGCGCGCTCCGCCGCGGCACTCGT
This sequence comes from Burkholderia sp. BC1, assembly GCF_052683555.1. Lineage (NCBI taxonomy): Bacteria > Pseudomonadati > Pseudomonadota > Betaproteobacteria > Burkholderiales > Burkholderiaceae > Burkholderia > Burkholderia sp. BC1. The sequence goes on along the minus strand of NZ_JBQYLP010000200.1, from coordinate 40,883 downwards.
CCATTCGGCCATACGGTTGGCGACGCGCGCCACCGGTACAATGGGCGCTTCCGATTTCTCTTCGCCGTTTCCCCATGTCGCTTTATTCCATTACCGGCGCGCAACTCGCGTTCGGTCACGTCGCGTTGCTCGATCACGCGGATTTCTCGCTGGAAGCCGGCGAGCGCGTCGGTCTGATCGGCCGCAACGGCGCGGGCAAGTCGTCGCTGCTGAAGATCGTCGCGGGCCTCGCGAAGCCCGACGACGGCCTCGTCACGCGGCAGCAGGAACTCGTGACGGTCTACGTGCCGCAGGAGCCCGAGTTCGAGCCCGGCGCGACGGTGTTCGACGCGGTCGCATCGGGGCTCACGCACACGCGCGAACTGCTCGACGAATACGACGCGATCGCGCACCGTCTCGCCGAGACGCCGGAAGGCGCCGAGCACGATGCGCTGCTCGCGCGGATGAACGCGCTGCAGTCGTCGCTCGATGCGCACGACGCGTGGAACTGGCGCACGCGCGTGTCGATGACGCTTGCGCAGATCGGGCTGCAGGACGGCGACGCGCGCGTCGACGCGCTGTCGGGCGGCATGCAGAAGCGCGTCGCGCTCGCGCGTGCGCTGGTGCTGCAGCCGGACGTGCTGCTGCTCGACGAGCCGACGAACCACCTCGACTTCGACGGTATCCGCTGGCTCGAAGACCTGCTGGTCGCGCAGCGCGCGGGCCTGCTGTTCATCACGCACGATCGCGCGTTCCTCGATCGCGTCGCAACGCGCATCGTCGAACTCGATCGCGGCCGCTTGCTGTCGTATCCGGGCAATTTCTCCGCGTATCAGACGCGCAAGGCGCAGCAGCTCGAAGTCGAGCGCGTCGAGAACGAGAAATTCGACAAGCTGCTCGCGCAGGAAGAAGTGTGGATCCGCAAGGGCGTCGAGGCGCGTCGCACGCGCAGCGTCGGCCGCATCGCGCGGCTCGAGCAGATGCGCCGCGACCGTGCGGAGCGCCGCAACGCGCAGGGCAACGTGAAGCTCGACGTCGCGCAGGGCGAGAAGTCCGGCAAGATCGTCGCGGAGCTGACCGACGTGACGAAGCGCTACGGCGGCCGCACGATCGTCGACCGCTTCACGGCGACGGTGATGCGCGGCGACAAGATCGGCTTCGTCGGCCCGAACGGCGCGGGGAAAACCACGCTGCTCAAGCTGATCCTCGGCGAACTGAAGCCCGACGAAGGCACGGTGCGCACGGGCACGAACCTGCAGGTCGCCTATTTCGACCAGATGCGCGCGCAGCTCGATCAGGAGAAGAGCCTCGCGGACACGATCAGCCCCGGCAGCGAGTGGGTCGAGATCGGCGGCGTGCGCAAGCACGTGATGAGCTATCTCGGCGACTTCCTGTTCGCGCCGGAGCGCGCGCGTTCGCCGGTCAAGTCGCTGTCGGGCGGCGAGCGCAACCGCCTGCTGCTCGCACGCCTGTTCGCGCGTCCGGCCAACGTGCTGGTGCTCGACGAACCGACCAACGACCTCGACATCCCGACGCTCGAACTGCTCGAAGAACTGCTGACGGATTACGACGGCACCGTGCTGCTCGTCAGCCACGATCGCGCGTTTCTCGACAACGTGGTGACGTCGGTGATCGCGTCCGAAGGGGACGGCAAGTGGCGCGAGTACGTCGGCGGCTTCACCGACTGGCAGATCCAGAGCGAGCGCGCCGAGCAGCTCGCGCAGCAGGAAGCCGCGAAGCGCGCGGTCAAGGAAGCGGCGCCGGTCAAGGAAGAGCCGGCGAAAAGCGCGGCGGGCCGCAACGCACAGCGCACGGTGAAGCTGTCGTTCAACGAGCAGCGCGAACTCGATGCGCTGCCGGAGAAGATTGCCGCACTCGAGGCCGAGCAGAAGACGATCGGCGCGCAGCTCGAGGACGGTTCGATCTTCGCGAAGGATCCGCAGGAAGGCGCGCGCCTCACCGAGCGGTTCGCGGCGATCGACGACGAACTGCTCGCGGCGCTCGAACGCTGGGAAACGCTCGAAGCGAAACGCAAGCCGGTATGACGCGCGGCGCGCGTCGGCAGCGTGCGGCTCGCGCGAGCGGCCGGCGTGCCGGCGCCGCGCGCGCCATATCTCGACGGCGCGCAACGGCGCGCGACGCGGAACCAGTAAAATACCGCGCGTCCCGGGCCGCGCCGCGCATGCGGCGCGCCCGCTTTCGGAGCAGTCCAAGCACACCGTTGTTTCGATTCGCTTTTTTACGGAACTCAACGTTTTGTCCACGACGTTATCCACACGAGGTGTGGACAACGCCCGGACGCATGACGATATTCAGCGCCTATGTCAACGAAGAAGCCCAGCGCGGCCTATAGCGAAGCATCGATCAAGGTGCTCAAGGGTCTCGAGCCGGTCAAGCAGCGGCCCGGCATGTATACCCGCACCGAGAATCCGCTGCACATCATCCAGGAAGTCATCGACAACGCGTCCGACGAGGCGCTCGGCGGCTACGGCAAGCAGATCACGGTCACGCTGCACGCGGATCAGTCGGTGTCCGTCGAGGACGACGGCCGCGGCATTCCGTTCGGCCTGCATCCCGACGAAGGCGTGCCGGTCGTCGAAATCGTGTTCACGCGCCTGCATGCGGGCGGCAAGTTCGACAAGGCGGCGGGCGGCGCATACACGTTCTCGGGCGGCTTGCATGGCGTCGGCGTGTCGGTGACGAACGCGCTCGCGACGCGGCTCGACGTGACCGTCTGGCGCGACGGCAAGATCGCGGAGCTCGGTTTCGCCGACGGCGACGTCGTCAAGCCGCTGTCCACGCAGCCGGCCGGCCGCGGCGAGAAGAAGTCGGGCACGCGCGTGCGCGTATGGCCGAATCCGAAATACTTCGACTCGGCGAACCTGCCGCTCGGCGAACTGCAGCGCCTGTTGCGCTCGAAGGCCGTGCTGCTGCCGGGCGTCGAGGTCGTGCTCGTCAACGAGAAGAGCGGCGAGCGCCAGAGCTGGAAATACGAGGACGGCCTGCGCGGCTATCTGCTCGACGAGATGAACGGCAGCGAACTGCTGATTCCGCTGTTCGAGGGCGAACGCTTCGCCGATTCACGTTCGGGCGACGACACGTTCGCCGAAGGCGAGGGTGCATCGTGGGTCGTCGCCTGGAGCGAGGAAGGCTCGCTCGTGCGCGAGTCGTACGTCAACCTGATTCCGACGCCGGCCGGCGGCACGCATGAATCCGGCCTGCGCGACGGTCTCTATCAGGCGGTGAAGAGCTTCGTCGAACTGCACAACCTGCAGCCGAAGGGCGTGAAGCTGCTCGCCGAAGACGTGTTCGCGCGCGTGTCGTTCGTGCTGTCCGCGAAGGTCCTCGATCCGCAGTTCCAAGGGCAGATCAAGGAACGGCTGAACAGCCGCGACGCGGTGAAGCTCGTGTCGTCGTTCTCGCGTCCGGCGCTCGAGCTGTGGCTGAACCAGCACGTCGAGCACGGCAAGAAGCTCGCGGAGCTCGTGATCAAACAGGCGCAGGCGCGCACGCGCGCGGGCCAGAAGGTCGAGAAGCGCAAGAGCTCGGGCGTCGCGGTGCTGCCGGGCAAGCTGACCGACTGCGAGACCGAGGACATCGCGCGCAACGAGCTGTTCCTCGTCGAAGGCGACTCGGCGGGCGGCTCCGCGAAGATGGGCCGCGACAAGGAATACCAGGCGATCCTGCCGCTGCGCGGCAAGGTGCTGAACACGTGGGAAACCGAGCGCGACCGTCTGTTCGCGAACAACGAGGTGCACGACATTTCGGTCGCGATCGGCGTCGATCCGCACGGCCCGGACGACAGCGTCGATCTGTCGAACCTGCGCTACGGCAAGATCTGCATCCTGTCGGACGCGGACGTCGACGGCTCGCACATCCAGGTGCTGCTGCTGACGCTGTTCTTCAAGCATTTCCCGCAGCTGATCGAGCGCGGCCACGTGTACGTCGCGCGGCCGCCGCTGTTCCGCGTCGACGCGCCGGCGCGCGGCAAGAAGCCCGCGCAGAAGCTCTACGCGCTCGACGAAGGCGAACTGGAAGCGATCCTCGACAAGCTGCGCAAGGACGGCGTGCGCGAAACGCAATGGAGCATCAGCCGCTTCAAGGGTCTCGGCGAAATGAGCGCGGAGCAGCTGTGGGACACGACGATGAACCCCGACACGCGCCGCCTGATGCCGGTGAAGCTCGGCGAGCTCGACTACGAGACGACCGTCGCGCGGATGACGATGCTGATGGGCAAGGGCGAGGCGGCCGCACGGCGCGGCTGGCTCGAGGAAAAGGGCAACGACGTCGAAGCGGATATCTAAGCGCCCCGAGCGCGGCTGCGCATGACGCGCGGCGCGCCCTCACGCCACTTACGAATACGGAATTCAGATGGACGACAACACCTCCGATCTCTTTGCCGGGTCCGACGCGCCCGAGGCCGATGCGCTGACGCTCGGCAATTACGCGGAGCAGGCGTATCTCAGCTATGCGGTCAGCGTCGTGAAGAGCCGCGCGCTGCCGGACGTCTGCGACGGCCAGAAGCCGGTGCAGCGCCGCATTCTCTATGCGATGAACGAAATGGGCCTCGGCCCGGACGCGAAGCCGGTGAAATCGGCGCGCGTGGTCGGCGACGTGCTCGGCAAGTATCACCCGCACGGCGATCAGTCGGCGTACGACGCGCTTGTCCGTCTCGCACAGGACTTCTCGCTGCGCTACCCGCTGATCGACGGTCAGGGCAACTTCGGCTCGCGCGACGGCGACGGCGCGGCGGCGATGCGCTATACCGAAGCGCGGCTCACGCCGATCTCGAAGCTGCTGCTCGACGAGATCGACCAGGGCACGGTCGACTTCATGCCGAACTACGACGGCTCGTTCGAGGAACCGAAGACGCTGCCGAGCCGCATGCCGTTCGTGCTGCTGAACGGCGCATCGGGCATCGCGGTCGGTCTCGCGACGGAAATTCCGTCGCACAACCTGCGCGAGGTCGCGGCAGCCGCGGTCGCGCTGATCCGCAACCCGAAGCTCACGCACGAAGAGCTGATGACGCTGATTCCGGGCCCCGATTTCCCAGGCGGCGGGCAGATCATTTCGAGCGACGCCGAAATCGCGTCGGCCTACGAGACGGGCCGCGGCAGCCTGAAGGTGCGCGCGCGCTGGAAGATCGAGGATCTCGCGCGCGGCCAGTGGCAGCTCGTCGTCACCGAGCTGCCGCCGAACACGTCGTGCCAGAAGGTGCTCGAGGAAATCGAGGAGCTGACGAACCCGAAGCTCAAGCTCGGCAAGAAGACGCTGACGCCCGAGCAGCTGAACACGAAGAAGGCAATGCTCGATCTGCTCGACGCGGTGCGCGACGAATCGGGCAAGGAAGCGGCGGTGCGGCTCGTGTTCGAGCCGAAGTCGCGCACGATCGACCAGACGGAATTCGCGAACTCGCTGCTCGCGCATACGAGCCTCGAATCGAACGCGACGCTGAACCTCGTGATGATCGGCGCCGACGGCCGGCCGGGCCAGAAGGGGCTGCTGACGATCCTCGACGAATGGGTGAAGTTCCGCCAGATGACGATGACGCGTCGCTGCCGCCATCGTCTCGGCAAGGTCGACGATCGCATCCACATCCTCGAAGGGCGGATGATCGTCTTCCTGAATCTCGACGAGGTGATCCGCATCATCCGCGAGTCGGACGAGCCGAAGGCCGCGCTGATGAGCGCGTTCGGACTCACGGACCGTCAGGCCGAGGACATCCTCGAAATCCGGCTGCGTCAGCTCGCGCGGCTCGAGAAGATCAAGATCGAGAAGGAGCTCGAATCGCTGCGCGACGAGAAGGCGAAGCTGGAAGAACTGCTCGCGAACGAGAGCGCGATGAAGCGGTTGATGATCAAGGAGATCGAGGCCGACGCGAAGCAGTACGGCGACGATCGTCGCACGCTGATCCAGCAGGAGAAGCGCGCGACGTTTGAGGCGAAGGTCGTCGACGAACCAGTGACGGTGATCGTGTCGCAGAAGGGCTGGGTGCGCGCACTGAAGGGCCACGGGCTCGATCCGGCGGGCTTCTCGTTCAAGGCCGGCGACAGCCTGTACGCGGCGTTCCAGTGCCGCACGCCGGATCGGCTGATCGCGTGGGGCAGCAGCGGCCGCGTGTACTCGGTCGACGTGTCGGTGCTGCCGGGCGGCCGCGGCGACGGCGTGCCCGTCACGTCGCTGATCGAGCTCGAATCGGGCTCGCATCTGATGCATTACTACGCGGCGTCGGCCGACCAGCCGCTGCTGCTCGCCTCGAGCAACGGCTTCGGCTTCATCGCGAAGGTCGGCGACATGGTGAGCCGCGTGAAGGCCGGCAAGTCGTTCATGACGATCGATCCGGGCGCGGTGCCGCTCGCGCCGATGCCGGTGCTGCCGAACGCGACGCAGGTCGCGTGTCTGTCGAGCGGCGGCCGGTTGCTGGTGTTCGGCATCGACGAGATGAAGACGCTGTCGGGCGGCGGCCGCGGCGTGACGCTGATGGCGCTCGACGACAAGGAAACGCTCGTGCAGGCGCTCGCGATCGATCCGGCCGGCGTCGTGCTGATCGGCACGGGTCGCGGCGGCAAGGTGCAGGACGAGACGCTGTCGTATGCGGGCCTCGCGCCGCATATCGGCAAGCGCGCGCGCAAGGGGCGCGCACCCGACACGAAGCTGAAGGTCGTGACCGAGCTGCGTCCGCTGCTCGGCTGACAGGCCGCGCGCCCGGCATCGAAAGCCGCACGTTCCGCTTCGGCGGGCGTGCGGCTTTTTTGCTGTGCACGGGTGCCGCGCCGCGCATCGTCGCGCGTAACATGCAAAATAGTGTGAAATCGCGCGCGGCGCCTGAACCGCGCGGCGGCGCGCCGGTCGAACGTCGCTTGATGCCGCGTGCGTTGCGTCGTACGGCGCACACCGGCTCGCGTTCCCACATTCAACCCGTCACAGGATCGTCGCCATGTCTCATGCCGTTACCGTCGCGCTGTTTCTTCATCTGCTGGCCGTCGCCGTGTGGGTGGGCGGGATGGTATTTGCGCACTTCTGCCTGCGGCCCGCGCTGTCCGATCTCGCACCGCAGCTTCGGCTGCCGCTGATCGAAGGCGTGTTCGGCCGCTTCTTCAACTGGGTCGCGGGCGCCGTGATCGTGATCCTGCTGTCCGGCGGCTTCCTGTTGATGCAGTTCGGCGGCGCGCATGCGACCTGGCCGCTGCACGCGATGGCAGGCCTGGGCGTCGTGATGATGCTGATCTTCGGCCATATCCGCTTCGCGTTGTTTCCGCGCATCCGCCGCGCGGTGCAGGCGCAGAACTGGCCGGACGGCGCGCGCGCGGTCAACGGCGTGCGCCTGCTCGTCATCGTCAATCTCGTGCTCGGCGTCGTGACGATCGGCGCCGCCGTGCTGTCGCGCGGCTTCTGAACGCATCGCGCACGCGCGAGCTGCAGGCGGCGCTGCCCTATGCAGCGAGCATCGCGTCGAGCAGCCACGAGCCGGCCGGCCCGAGCGGCCGGCTGCGCGACCACACCGCATCGACGCGCACGCGCCGTGGCCAGCCGCGCGCACGCAGTTCGCACAGCCGGTCGCGTGCGAAATGCTCGACCATCCAGCGCGGCAGTTCGGCCCAGCCGAATCCCAGCACCGCCATTTCCAGCAGCATCAGATAGCTCGGCGCGAGCCAGCGCTGCGTGCCGACGACGATCCGGTGATCGCTGCTGCGGCCTTCGGGCATCACGTACGTATTGAGCCGCAGCTCGCGCGCGTCGCGTAGCGCCGCGTGCGGCACTTCGGCATCGCGGTAGTCGGCGAGCGGATGCGTGCGGCCGACGAACAGTCCGATTTCCGATTCCTCCGCCACCGTTGCCGCGCCGATGTCGGGCGGGTAGCTCGCGCGCGCGGCCATCAGCCCGAGTTGCGCGCGTCCTTGCTGGATCAGGTCCAGCACGTCGTCGTGCTCGGCGATCTGGCATTCGAGCTCGAGCGCCGGAAACCGCTGTTCGAGCGCGGTCAGCGTGTCTTCGTAGCGCTTCGACTGATACGTGTCGGACACGACGAGCGTCAGCCGCGCTTCCTCGCCGTGCGCGAGCCGCGCGGCGACGCGGTCGATCGCGGCGCCGGCCTCGAGCGTGCGCTGCACGTGCGGCAGCAGCGCGCGGCCGGCGTCGGTCAGCGTCGGCGAGCGCGTCGAGCGGTCGAACAGTTGCACGCCGAGATCGATCTCGAGGTTGGCGATCGCTTCGGACACCGTCGACTGCCGCTTGCCGAGCTTCTTCGCGGCGGCCGTGAACGAGCCGAGTTGCGCTGCTTCGGCGAACGCGACGAGGGCTTCGGGCGGATGGCGCATCGGACTGTCCTGTCGTTGATATATCGGTAAAACCGATGATATCAAACTGGATGTATCCGTATTTGCCGATCAAAATGCACGCCATCGACGAAACACGATCAGATGGAGCGAATCATGAAACAGACGAACAAGACGGTGATGGAACGGCTCGTCCACGCGCTGACGTTCGAGCTCGTCGCGATCGCGCTGTGCGCGCCGATCGGTGCGTGGCTGCTCGACATGCCGGTTGCGCACGTCGGCGTGCTGACCGTGATGGTGTCGCTGATCGCGATGGCGTGGAACATGATCTTCAACACGCTGTTCGATCGCTTCGAGCGCCGCGCGGGGCTGTCGCGCACGATCGGCGTGCGTATCGCGCATGCGCTCGGGTTCGAGGCGGGCCTCGTCGCGATGGTGGTGCCGCTCGCCGCGTGGTGGCTCAACGTGAGCCTGATCGAGGCGTTGCTGCTGGACCTCGGGATCGTGCTGTTCTTCCTGCCGTACACGTTCTGCTTCAATCTCGCGTACGACGCGCTGCGCGCACGCTGGATCGCGCGCCGCGTCGCGGTGCAGGCGGGCTGATCGGTGAAGCGACGGGCGCGGCCGCCGACGTGCGGCGGCGCCCGTCGTTCAATGTGCGGCGAGCAGCCAGGCGCCGCAGGCCATCGCGACCGCGCCGTACACCGCATACACGGGCACCTTGAAGCGCGCGAAGCAGAGCGCGGCGAACGCGCCGGTCAGCCAATAGGCCGGGTTGGCCGGCTCGCGATGCAGGATCTTCACGACCGCGACGACGAGAAAGCCCGTCGTCGCCGCGCGCAGCAGCCGCATGCCGTGCTCGAAGCGCGAATGGCGCCGCAGCCGCTGCAGATGGCGTTGCGCGAACACGACCAGGCAGCCGGACGGAATGAACAGCGCCGCGGTCGCGAGCAGTGCGCCGACCCAGCCGTCGGTCAGATAGCCGAGAAACGGCACGACGTTCAGCAGCGGCCCGGGCGATACCGGCGACAGCGCGAACGCGAGCGTGAAGTCGTGTTCCGAGATGCCGGTCGCCGGCGTGACGAACAGCGTCTTCAGCACCGGCAGCGCGGAAAAGCCGCCGCCGAACAGCGTCATCCCGGCGCCCGCGAGGCGCGGCCAGAGCAGCGTCGCCTGGTAATGACCGGGCAGCGGCAGCGCGAACAGCGCGACGAGGATCGCGAGCAGCACGAGCAGGTTGCGGTCGCGTCGCGACAACGCGAAGCCGACCGCGTCGTGCTGCTGCGGGCCGCTCAACCAGCCGGCGGCAAATGCCGCGAAAAGAATCCCGACGAAAGCGGCCGGACTATGCGCAAATGCAAGCAGAATCGTCGACAGCGCGGCGATCGCCTGCTCGCGCCGCGTGCGCGCGAGCGTGCGCAGCTGCTTGACCCACGTGACGCCGATCAGCGCGGCGAGCACCATCCCGAAGTGATTGAGCAGCATCGGCGCGGCGAGCGAGCGGACGAGCGGCGTGCGGTAGAACATCGCGAACAGCGTCATCAGCGCGAAGAACGGCAGCACGCTCGCGATGCCGGCGATCCATGCGCCGGCGCGGCCATGCAGCGTCTGGCCGACCTGCACCGCGACGTTGCAGCCGACGGGCCCCGGCACGAGCCAGGCGAGCGACACGAGATCGGCGAACGTCTGCGCGTCGATGCGCTGCACGCGATGCACGTAGTGGCGTTCGAGCTGCGCCATCATCGAGAGCCCGCCCCACGACACCGCGGAAATGCCAAGCACGACCTTGAACAGGGTCAACAGCGATGCGCGGTCGATGCGCTCGGGCGTTTCGATTTCGACGGTGGTCGTCATAGTTGTAGTCGGCCGGCAGGCCGGATCTCTCGCGCGTGTCAGGTGCCGGCGGCCCGCCGGCACGAAAGGCCTTCCGATTGTCCGCCGCGGATCGTGACAGTTCCATGCGCGAAAACGCTAGTAAACGAATGGCGCAATTGGCGCGGAAATTGAACCAATCGATGCGGCCGCATCGGTCGGCGTGCCGGCGCACGGGAGGGAAGGGCGCGCCGGCTTGTGCGTTCAGGCACTCGTGCCGCCGGCCGCGCGGTGCGGTACGACGTTCGGATGGTCGCCGCGCACGCCGAAGCGCGCGATCAGCGCGGGGATCGCGTCGGCCGGCACCGGCCGCGAGAACAGGAAGCCCTGCGCCTCGATCTCGCCGAGCGCCGACAGCCACGCGATCTGCTCGTCGGTCTCGGTGCCTTCGACGACGACGGTCAACCCGAGCGAACGCGCGAGATGCACGATCGACGCGACCATCACGCACACGCTGCGATCGTGCGGAATCGCCTGCACGAACGAGCGGTCGACCTTCAGCGTGTCGACCGAGAAGCGGTGCAGGTACGACAGCGACGAATAGCCGGTGCCGAAGTCGTCGAGCGCGATCCGGATGCCGAGCTTCTTCAGCGCGACGATCTTCTCGGATACGAGCTCCGGATATTCCATCATCGCGGTCTCGGTGATCTCGATCTCGAGGCGGTTCGCGTCGATGCCGGTTTCGCGCAGCGCGCCCGAGATCGTCTCGATCAGGTCGCCGCGCCAGAACTGCACGGGCGAGATGTTGACGGCGAGCGTCAGCGTGTCGTGGCCTTCCTCGCGCCAGCGCGCAATCTGCCGGCACGCGGTGCGGATCACGAAATCGCCGATCGGCACGATGAGCCCGGTCGATTCGGCAATCGAAATGAACTCGTTCGCGGAGATGATCCCGTGCTCGGGGTGATCCCAGCGTGCGAGCGCCTCGAAGCCCGTGATCGTGCGGTGCGCGAGATCGATCTTCGGCTGGTACGCGAGGAACAGCTGCCCTTCGGCGAGCGCGACGCGCAGCTGCTGCTCCCAGCGCATCAGATGATCGGCGCGATGCGACAGATGCGGCGCATAGAACTGATAGCAGTTCTTGCCGGCGTCCTTCGCGCTGTACATCGCGAGGTCGGCCTTCTTCAGCAGGTCGATCTCGCTTTCGTTCGCGACCGTATGCAGCGCGATGCCGATGCTCGCGTGCAGCACGAACGAACTGCCGCGCACGTCGAACGGCTCGGCGAACATCCGGATGATCGCCTCGGCAAGCCGTACCGCGCGCCGTTCGACGTCGTCGCCCTTCATCACGACGACGAACTCGTCGCCGCCGATGCGCGCGAGCGTGCCTTCGTCGCCGACGGCATCCGACAGGCGCGATGCCGTCATCTGCAGCACGATGTCGCCGGCGTTGTGGCCGAGCGTGTCGTTGACGGTCTTGAAGTTGTCGAGATCGATGAACAGCAACCCGAGCCGCGACAGGCTCGACGGCATCGACACGTCGTTGCGCAGCCCGCGCAGCGTCGCGTAGCGGTTCGCGAGGCCGGTCAGCAGGTCGTATTCGGCGAGCTGCGTCATCTCGCGCTCGCGGCCGAGCAGCTTGCCGATCAGGCCCGTTGCGACACCGAAGAACGCGAGCATCGCGAGCGTGATGAAGCTCGTCATCAGCAGATAGACGTTGCGCGTGTGGTAGTAGTCCGCGAACTCCTCGGCCTGCGACAGCCCGACCATCACCGCGAGCGGATAGCCGTCGAGGTGACGGTACGACACGATGCGCGTGACGCCGTCGATCGGATCGGCGATCGTCCCCGTCACGCGCTCGGCGATCGGGTAGACGCCCGATGCCGAGAACGCGCCGGGCGCATTGCTGACCGAACCGGTGCGGCGCGCGAGCACGGCGCCCGTGTCGGAGACGACCGCGATCACGCCTTCCTTGCCGATCGCCGCGTTGTTGTAGAAGTCGTTCGTGAAGTAGCTCGGGTCTTCCGACACGACGACGATGCCCGCGAAACTGCCGTCCGGATTGTTCAGCCGCCGCGTCATCTGCAGCGTCCAGTGGCCCGATACGCGGCCGAGCACGGGCTTGCTGATGTAGAGGCGGTCGTCGTTGTGCGTGAGATGCACCTGGAAGTGCTCGCGATCGGACAGGTTGATCGCTTGCGGGCGCGTTTCGGCCGTATTCGCGAACAGTATGCCCTTCGCGTTGACGAGCGAGACCTGGATCAGCGTGTCGCTCGGCACGACGCCTTTCTCGACCGCGCTCGCGAGATTGAAGTGCGCGGGCGACTTCTCGAACTCGAACTTGACGAAGCGCGTGATCTGGTCGACCTGGTGGATCGCCTTGACCGTGTGCTGTTCGAGCGCGGACGACAGGATCGCCGCCGACGCGGCGGCCTCCTTGTACGCGCTGTCCTTCTCGACCGACAGCCGCGCGATGATCACGGCCCACAGCAGCGCCAGCGCGAGCATCCCGAGCAGCGGGATCGCGAATAGCGCCCGGCGCCTCGACTTGCGCGGCGTGCGCAGCCGCGGCGGCGGCGGGTGGGATGAACGGGCGAAGCTCATCGAAGGGCGGCGTCCTGCTCTCGCGTACGCCATCGTCGGGGGATGGCCGGCTGGTGGGATCGCAGCGGCGTCCGCCCGTTCGCGGCGCGCGAATACCGGGCAGACGTCCGAAGCAACGGATTAGGCCCGATATTACTGGCTGGTGCGGTTTTGCGATAGCGGGGGGAAGGGCGCCGCGGACGGGCGCCCTCGGGACGGGAAACCGTCAGGCGGGAAGACGGAACGTGCCGTCGACGATGGTGACCGTGCTGCCGCCGATCCACGTCGTGCCGTCGGCGTCGTAGTGGACCGACACGCGGCCGTCGCGGCCGATCGCGGTGCCCTGGCGGGCCGTATAGGACGCGCCCGGGCGCCGTTGCTGGCGCGTGAGCAGGCCGGCCAGCGCGGCGTTCGCGCTGCCGGTGACCGGATCCTCGCCGAGGCCGAAGCCGCCGCCCGTCATCAGGCAGCGGATTTCGAACGTCGCGGGGCCGCCGGCCGCATGCGGCGCATAGGCGGCGAGCCCGTGCGTGCCGTAGCGATGCGTGATCGCTTCGAGCGCGGCCGGATCGGGCGCGAGGCCGATGCACGCGTCGGCCGACGTCAGGCGCACGACGAGCCAGGGCGCGCCGTTGTCGACCGCGCACGCTTCGGCATCCGGATCGATCGCGTCGGAGCGCAATGCGGCGGCGAGCGCCGCGTAATCCGCACGATCGACCGGCGTGAAGCGCGCCGGCGGCGCGGCGAATGCCCAGCCGTCGCCCTGTTCGCGCAGCACGACGCGGCCGACGCCGCATTGCTGAACGAGCCGGCCCGCCGTGCGCGGCCGCGCGCCGCTCGCGAGGAACGCGTGCGCGGTGCCGAGCGTCGGGTGGCCGGCGAACGGCAGCTCGCCGGCCGGCGTGAAGATCCGCACGCGATAGTCGGCGTCCGGATCGGTCGGCGTGCAGACGAACGTCGTTTCCGACAGGTTCGTCCAGCGGGCGATGGCGAGCATCGCGTCGTCGTCGAGCGAATCGGCGTCGAATACGACCGCGAGCGGATTGCCCTTGAACGGCACCGACGTAAACACGTCGACCTGCGCGAAGCGAACGAGGCGGCCGGACATCGGCGTATTACGCGACTTCGGCGATCAGTTCGATCTCGACGCACGCGCCGAGCGGAATCTGCGCGACGCCGAACGCCGAGCGTGCATGCTTGCCCGCATCGCCGAACACTTCGGCGATCAGTTCCGATGCGCCGTTCGTCACGATGTGCTGCTCGGTGAAGTCGAGCGTCGAGTTCACGAGGCTCATCAGCTTCACGATGCGCGTGACCTTGTTCAGGTCGCCGGTGTGCGCGTGCAGCGTCGCGAGCAGGTCGATCGCGATCGCGCGCGCGGCCGCCTTGCCGTCTTCGGTCGTCAGGTCGGCGCCGAGCTTGCCGGCCCACACCTTGCCGTCCTTCTTCGCGATGTGGCCCGAGAGGTAGACCGTGTTGCCGCTTTGCGCGCTCATCACGTAGGCGGCAGCCGGTGCGCCGGCGCTCGGCAGTTCGATGCCCAGCGATTTCAGTTTGTCGTAGACGTTAGCCATGCGTTCGTTCCTCGTAGTGAGTCTTGACAGGAAAAAGGGCGGATCAGAGGCGCTCGCGGATCAGCTTGCCGAGCCGCGCGACGCCTTCCTCGATCTTCTCGGGCGGCACCGTCACGAACGACAGGCGCAGCGTATTCTGCTGCGCGTCGTTCGCGAAGAACGGCGCGCCCGGCACGAAGGCGACGTGATGCTCGACCGCCGTCGCGAGCAGCGCCATGCTGTCGATCTGCTTCGGCAGGTTCACCCAGATGAACATCCCGCCTTCCGGGCGGTTCCACGTGACGCCTTCCGGCATGTGACGCGCGAGCGCGCCGAGCATCGCTTCGCACTGCGCGCCGTACAGCTGGCGGATCGTCGGGATGTGCTCGTCGAGGAAGCCGTCCTTGATCACCTCGTGTGCGATGCGCTGCGTGAGCGTCGGCGTGTGCAGGTCGGTCGCCTGCTTTGCCTGCACGAGCTTGAAGTGCAGTTCCTCGGGCGCAATGATGTAGCCGATCCGCAGGCCCGGCGCGAGCACCTTCGAGAACGTGCCGAGGTGCACGATGTGGTCGGGCGCCATCGACAGCATCGTCGGCAGCGGCTCGCCCTGATAGTTCAGTGCGCCGTACGGATCGTCTTCGAGCACCGGGAACGGGCTCGTCTGCGCGAATGCGGCCAGCGCGCGGCGGCGCTCGACCGGCAGGCGGCGGCCCGTCGGATTCTGGAAGTTCGGCTGCGCGTACAGCAGGCGCGCACCCTGCGTGAGCGCGGGTGTGAGGCCGTCGGGCAGCAGGCCCTGTTCGTCGGTCGGCAACTGCACGTAGCGCGGCTCGTACAGCGAGAACGACTGCAGCGCGCCGAGGTAGGTCGGCGTTTCGACGAGGATCGGGCTGCCCGGATCGACGAGCGCCTTGCCGAGCAGGTCGAGCGCCTGCTGCGAGCCGGTCGTGACCAGCACCTGCGACACGCGCACGCGATAGCGCTCGGCGATCCACTCGCGCAGCGGCAGATAGCCTTCGGTCGCGCTGTACTGCAGCGCTGCGGCCGGCGCGTCGCGCAGCACGCGGTCGGCGGCCGCGCGCATGCGCTCGGCCGGAAACGTCGCGGGGGCGGGCAGGCCGCCGGCGAACGAGATGACCTCGGGGCGTTCCGTGACCTTCAGGATCTCGCGGATCGCCGAGCTCGTCAGCTTGCGGGCGCGTTCGGAAAGCTGCCAGTGCGGCGGGTGCAGGTCGCTCGGATTCATAGTCTCCTCGTTCGGATATCGTGGTCAGTCAAGAAAGGTCGATCGGGCCGATCACGTCGACGCAGCCGGGTCGGCATGCGCGAGCGCGTGCGTGCCGTCGCGGCCGGGTGGGCAGAACCGTTCAGGCAAAGCGGACATTATGGCGTACCTCATCAGCCGGCGCGAGCGGGACGCGGCGCCGTGGCGACCGCCGAGCGCCGGCCGAGCATCACGGTCGCGATCACGGCGGCGGCGAACAGCCACGTGGAGGGCGTGACCGTTTCGCCGAACAGCAGCGCGGAAAACGCGATCGTGAAGAAGATCTGCAGCAGTTGCACCTGCCCGACGCGCGCGGTGCCGCCGATCGCCAGCCCCGCATACCACGCGAAAAAGCCGATGAATTGCGAAAAGAGGGTCACGTAGCCGAACGCGAGCCAGGTGCGCAGCGCGAGCGGGCCCGGATGGGCGGCGTGCTGCAGCCATGCGAGCCAGCCGACCGGCAGCACGAGGAACGGCGCGGACACGACGAGCGCCCAGCAGATCACCTGCCAGCCGCCGATCTGGCGCGCGAGGCGTGCGCCTTCCGCGTAGCCGAGCGCGCCGATGCCGACCGCGACGAGCATCAGCGCATCGCCCGGCTGCACGGTGCCGCCGCCGTCGCGCAGCGCGAGCGCGATCACGAGCGCGCTGCCCGTGACCGCGCTGACCCAGAACGCCTTCGACGGCCGTTCGTGCGACAGCCAGGCCGCATACAGCGCGACGAACAGCGGCTGCAGCCCGTTGACGACCGCGCCGTGCGACGCGGGCACGGTCTTCATCGCCCAGGCGGAGAACACCGGATACGCGACGATCACGCCGGCCGACACGACGGCCAGGCTTTTCAGCTGCGTGCGCGTCGGCAGCGGCTCGCGGCGCCACCACAGCAGCAGGCCGGCCGGCACCGCGGCCGCCAGCGCGCGGCCGAGCCCGTTGAGCAGCGGATGGAGCTCGGCGACGACAATGCGCGTCATCGGCAGCGTCAGGCTGAAGATCATCACGCCGATCAGGCCGAGCAGCATGCCCCGGGTTTCGCGCGAATTCATGTCGAGGGTGTCTCCGTATCGTAGGGGTTCGGGCACGCGGCGCGGCGTGCGTTCAGCGCAGCGTGCGCGGGCCGTGCGGCGTGTCGAATTCGGCGATCAGCGCGGGCGGGCCGTCGGCCGCTTCGAGGTCGAGCAGATGGGCGGCGCCGAGCCAGTCGAGCTGCTCGGCGATCAGGTCTGCGCGCGGATGGCGGCCCTTGAGCGCCGTCAGCGCGACGCCGTCGTGCGGCAGCGAATCGGCCGGATGGCGCGGGCCGTCCCACTGGATCAGCGACGGCACGAGGCCGTCGCCCGCTTGCTGCCACGCGGGGAACGCGCCGTCGTCGGGCACCGTCAGGCCCCACGTCAGGTCGCCGCGCTGCATCGCGACGACGGGCGGAATGCGGTCCGGATACTGGCTTTGCCACAGCGCGAGCTGGCGCGGGCGCTCGACGCGCGCGACCCAATGCGCGAGGAACGGACCCTGCGCGACGCGCGCCTGCATCGCCGGATCGTCGAGCGCGAACAGCCGCGCGCGCGGCGGCGCGCCGCCCGCAGCGTCGTCGCGTGCGTCCGGATCGATCGCGATGACTTCGAGATACGCGCCGCCCCAGAAGCCGAACAGCGCATTATGGGTGCGCATCAGCGGATGGCGGCCGCCGCCGGCCGGGGCGATGCCGAGCGTGTCGGCGACATGGCGCACGCCTTCGTCGAGCGTGCGCGCGGCAATCACGAGATGGTCGAGGGTCAGGGAGCGGGTAGGCATCGGCGTCGGTCGGGAAAAGCGGAACTGTCATGGCCGACCGGCCGCGCACGAACGGCCGCCGGTGCAGCCGCACCGCTCGGTAGCGGCGCGCGGGTGCGCGGCGGCCGGTCGCGAACGGCCGGTTGTCGATCAACTGTAATCGTGCGCACCGGCACAGTAACGGTACAATCGGCGCGATACCCTTCGGTACAGTTGGAGCCGCCGCTCATGTCCTCCGTTCCGCTCGCACAGATTCCCGCCCCGCACGACACCGCCACGCTGACGCTCGTCGACCAGCTCGTCCAGTGGGCGCGCCGCCGCATTGACGAACGGGTGTTCCGGCCCGGCATGCGCATGCCGTCGATCCGCAAGCTCGCGCTCGACAAGAGCGTGTCGCGCTTTACCGTCGTCGAAGCGTACGAGCGCCTCGTCGCGCAGGGCTATCTCGATTCGCGGCGCGGCTCAGGCTTCTACGTGCGCGAGCGCACGGTCGGCCCGCAGCCCGTCGCCGACGGCGCGACGCGCGGCGCCGAAGCGACGCCCGTGCACAACACGATCGACGTCGTCTGGCTGCTGCGCAACATGCTGCATACGGTCAGCCCGGAAAAGGGGCCCGGTCTTGGCTACCTGCCGGGACGCTGGCTCGACGGCGAGCTGATCACCGGTGCGCTGCGCGCGCTCGGCCGCCAGTCGGGCGCGCAGATGCTCGGCTTCGGCACCGCGCAGGGCTTCCTGCCGCTGCGTCAGCAACTGCAGACGCGGCTCGCGGAAGTCGAGATCGGCGCGACGCCCGAGCAGGTCGTGATGGTCTCGGGCATCACGCAGGCGATCGACCTGATCGCGCGGATCTACGTGCGGCCCGGCGACGCGGTGATCGTCGGCGATCCCGCGTGGTTCCAGATGTTCGGCCGCTTCGCGTCGCAGGGCGCGCAGCTCGTCGGGATGCCCTATACGCCCGACGGTCCGGATCTCGACGCGCTCGAGACGCTCGTGCAGATGTGGCGCCCGAAGATGCTCGTGATCAATTCGGTGCTGCAGAACCCGACCGGTACGTCGCTGTCGGCCGCGCAGGCGTTCCGGATCCTGAAACTCGCGGAGCAGTACGACTTCCTCGTCGTCGAGGACGACGTGTACGGCGACCTGTGCCCGCCGAGCTATCCGGCCACGCGGCTCGCGAGCCTCGATCAGTTGAAGCGCGTGATCTATCTCGGCAGCTATTCGAAGACGCTTGCCGCGAACCTGCGCGTCGGCTACGTCGCGTGCGCGCCCGACATCGCGAAGGCGATCACCGATCAGAAGATGCTGGTCGGCATGACGACGCCCGAGCTGAACGAGCGCGTGCTGTACAAGATCCTGACCGAAGGCCACTACCGGCGGCACGTCGAGCGGCTGCGCGCGCGGCTCGACGGCGTGCGCGACAAGACCGCGCGGATGCTCGAGCGCACCGGCCTGAAACTGTTCGCGATGCCGGCGGCCGGCATGTTCCTGTGGGCCGACACGGGCGTCGACTCGGACGCGCTCGCGGCCGCCGCGCACGAGGAAGGCTTTCTGCTGACGCCGGGCAGCCTGTTCTCGCCGCAGCAGTCGCCGTCGACGTGGACGCGCTTCAATGTCGCGAACTGCGGCGATCCCGCGCTGCCGGGGTTTCTCGCGCGCTATATCGAATCGGCGACGCGGCGCGCGTCGTGACGCGGCCGGCCGTGCCGGCTCTTGAAATCGGCGCGGCCGTCCCCATCTGCGCGCGCAAACCGCTTGCGCCAGGCGGTTGTCCCTAGACGGGCCGGCCGGCATCGCGCGCCGGACGCCTGCGCCACACCACTCAAGTTCAAGTAAGAGGAAACAGCATCCATGGCACACGAAACGATGAGCTTTCAGGCAGAGGTCAAGCAGCTCCTCCACCTGATGATTCATTCGCTCTACAGCAACAAGGAAATCTTCCTGCGCGAACTGGTGTCGAACGCGTCCGACGCGGCCGACAAGCTGCGTTTCGAGGCGCTCGCGGACAACGCGCTCTACGAGGACGATCCGAACCTGCGCATCCGCATCGGCTACGACAAGGCCGCGCGCACGATCACGATCGACGATAACGGGATCGGGATGAGCCGCGACGAGGCGATCGCGAACCTCGGCACGATCGCGCGCTCGGGCACGAAGGAATTCTTCTCGAAGCTGTCGGGCGACCAGCAGAAGGATGCGGCGCTGATCGGCCAGTTCGGCGTGGGCTTCTACTCGGGCTTCATCGTCGCGGACAAGATCACCGTCGAGACGCGCCGCGCGGGCCTGCCGGCGAGCGAAGGCGTGCGCTGGGAAAGCGCGGGCGAAGGCGATTTCACGATCGACGCGATCGAGCGCGCGCAGCGCGGCACGACGATCACGCTGCATCTGCGCGAAGGCGAGGACGAACTGCTGTCGTCGTACCGGCTGAAGTCGATCATCCAGAAGTATTCCGACCACATCGCGCTGCCGATCCTGATGAAGAAGGAAGAATGGGATCAGGAAAAGGGCGAGATGGTCGTCAAGGACGACGACGAGACCGTCAACCAGGCGAGCGCGCTGTGGACGCGGCCGAAGAGCGACATCACCGACGAGCAGTACAAGCAGTTCTATCAGCACATCGCGCACGATCATCAGGATCCGCTCACGTGGACGCACAACCGCGTCGAAGGTCGCAGCGAATACACGCAGCTGCTGTACGTGCCGTCGCAGGCGCCGTTCGACCTGTGGAACCGCGATTATCGCGGCGGCCTGAAGCTGTACGTGAAGCGCGTGTTCATCATGGACGACGCCGAGCAGCTGCTGCCGCAATACCTGCGCTTCGTGAAGGGTGTCGTCGATTCGGCCGATCTGCCGCTGAACGTATCGCGTGAAATCCTGCAGGAAAGCCGCGACGTCAAGGCGATCCGCGAAGGCGTGACCAAGCGCGCGCTGTCGATGCTCGAAGAGCTCGCGAATGCGGAAGACGATGCCGGCAAGGAGAAGTACAAGACGTTCTGGCGCGCGTTCGGCCAGGTGCTGAAGGAAGGCGTCGGCGAGGATCACGCGAACCGCGAGCGCATCGCCAAGCTGCTGCGCTTCGCGTCGACGCACGGCGACACCGATGCGCAGGACGTGTCGCTCGCCGACTACGTCGCGCGCATGAAGCCCGAGCAGACGAAGATCTACTACGTGACGGCCGACACGTGGCAGGCCGCGAAGAACAGCCCGCATCTCGAGGTGTTCCGCAAGAAGGGCGTCGAGGTGCTGCTGCTGACCGATCGCGTCGACGAATGGATGCTGTCGTTCCTGCACGAGTTCGACGGCAAGCCGCTCGCGAGCGTCGCGCGCGGCGATCTCGATCTCGGCGCGCTGAACGACGAGGAGAAGAAGGCGCAGGAAGAGGCGGGCGAAGCGATCAAGCCGGTCGTCGAGAAGATGAAGGAAGCGCTCGGCGACAAGGTGAAGGACGTGCGCGTCACGTTCCGTCTGACCGATTCGCCGTCGTGCCTCGTCGCGGACGACAACGACATGAGCGGCTACCTGCAGCGGATGCTGAAGGCGGCCGGCCAGAAGGCGCCGTCGTTCCAGCCGATTCTCGAGATCAACCCCGAGCATGCGCTCGTCAAGCAGCTGAAGGCCGACAGCGCCGATTTCGGCGACTGGTGCCATCTGCTGTTCGATCAGGCGCTGCTTGCCGAAGGCGGGATGCTCGACGATCCGGCGAGCTTCGTGAAGCGGACCAACGCGCTGCTGCTGTCGCGCGCCGCGTGAGTGCGCGGATGCGATTCGACGGCGCGCTTGCGGGCTGGCGCGACACGCCGCGGCCCGGCTGCACGCCGGACCAGCGCGACTGGCTCACACGCGGCGGTTCGCTGACCGCGCACCTCGCGCGGCTCGGCCGCGTGAGCGTGCGCGTCACGCGCGAGGCCGTCGATCGACCGTGGTTCGACGAACACGCGGCGCTCGCCAGCGCGCCGCGTGCGCCGATGTGGGTGCGCGAGGTGATCCTGTCGGTCGACGGCACGCCGTACGTGGCCGCGCACAGCATCGCGCCGCTCGCGGCGAGCAAGGGCGTATGGCAGGCGATGCGGCGGCTGCGCACGCGGCCGCTCGCCGAGCTGCTGTACAGCGATCCGCAGGTCGAGCGTTCGGCGCTGGTGAGCCGGCGCGTGATCGCCGGCCATCCGCTATATGCGCTCGCGAGCCATGCGCTCGGCGGCGCGCGGGCGCCGCATGCGTTTGTGGCGCGACGGTCGGTGTTTCAGCGTCACGGCGCACCGTTGATGGTGACCGAGTGCATGCTGCCGGCGCTGTGGCGGCATCTCGATGCGCATGGCGATGGGCCGCGCACGGGTGGGCCCGATGTCGCAACGGGAGCGTCGATCGCGAAATGAACAAGCGTTGTTTTCCGCCGGTGGTCGATGCAAACACGCGGATTTTGATTCTCGGCAGCCTGCCTGGCGAGCGATCGTTGGCGCTTCGCCAATACTACGGGCATCCGCAAAACAAGTTCTGGTCGCTGGTCGGCGACGTGATAGAGCGCGATCTCGTCGGCATGAGTTATCCGGCGCGTCTCGATACGTTGCTCGAACATCGCATCGGATTGTGGGACGTCGTGGCGCAGGCGAGCCGTATCGGCAGCCTCGATAGCCGCATACGCGATCACGCGAGCAACGATTTGATCGCGCTGATCGAGACGCTGCCGAATCTGACGACCATCGCCTTTAACGGCGGAACGGCCGCCAAAATCGGCATGACGGCGCTCGGCGAAGAGGGCGCCCGGTATCGGCTGCTGCGCCTACCGTCGAGCAGTCCCGCCTATGCTTCGATCTCGTATGCGGAAAAACTCGCCGCGTGGCGGCAGCTGCGGCCGTTGAATTGAGCCGCCCGAACCTGCCGTGCCGTCAGGCAGCGAACACGACCTCGATGTGTCCTTCGGTTTCCGAATGACGGTCCGGTCCTACGACGATCTGTACATCGCGCCCGAGCTTGGCGAGACAGTCGAGCATCTTCGCTTCGCTTACGCCGCGAAACTGCCCGCGCAGCATGTTCGATAGCTTCGGTTGCGTCATGCCGAGCAGTCGTGCCGCGTGCTGCTGCGTCCATTTGCGGGTCTTGATGATCTCCGCGATCTTGGCGGCGAGTTGAGCCTTGACGCGCATTTCTTCGGCGTCGGGCGTGCCCAGATCCGCGTAGACGTTGCCGCTGCCGCGTTCGATTTCGATCATCACTTTCCTCCATTTGCGTGTGCTTCGGCGGCGCTCAGGCGCGCGCGAACCAGTTCGATGTCCGGCTTCGGCGTCGCGATACCGCGGCACGATTTCTTCTGGAAACGGTGCAGCACATAGACGGCGCCACCGAGTTTCACCGTATAGACCGCCCGGTACGTGCCGCTGTCCTCCGACTCCACGACCTCGAGCACGCCGGCCGATCCGAAACCCCTCAACGGCTTGGCCTGATCGTGCTTTCCTCCCGTCTGGGCCAGATACAGCGCATAGCCGAACGTGTCCTGTACCGCTTCGGGCATCGCTTTCAAGTCCTTGCGTGCCGAGCCGAGCCAGTAGAGCGGTTTGGTGTACGGAACCATCGATGAATTTATACCCATTTGTGTATATTTGCAACCGTGACGCGCAGAAAAAACAGTTCGGTCACGCGGGCCGAATGCAGTGGGTCACGCCGTATGCCGAACGATTCGGCACGGGCATTTTTGTCGTCGGCCAAGAGCTGGGACAAGTCGGCCGTTCGGCAGATATCGATATGGGTTCGAGTGAGCGGCCGCGACGGTTTCAGGGACGATGAGACGCAGCGCGCTGAAAACGAGCGGCCTGCGACGACCCGTAACCGGTTGAGTCGGTTGAGTCGGGCGACGCGTTGTGTTTCGGTCAGGCCGCGCTTTCAAGCAGATGCAAGCCACGTTGAATGCCGGCGCGGCAAAGATCTGCCGGGCCATGTCAACGCCGCGACGTGAACCATCGTTCGGGTTCCCAAACAGATAGGTCGAAATGGATTGCAGTGCGCGAGAGAGAAGGGCGTTGCCGAACGAGCGCCTCGGCGTGTCGGATCAACCGAAACCGGAATCCGTTCCGACGGTTGCGCGCCGCGTTGCTTGAACAGCCCGAATTGCGCGCGCCGGCGTACGACGCGTCACTTGTCGTTCCCCCATCGCCATTTCGGCCTTTCCCCTTTCGCGTAACAGACGATCGTGAGCGCGAGCACCAAGCCCACGACGCATGCTGCGAACGCGAAGGGCGCCTGTGCCGGCGGGAAGCGGCGCGAACTCGCGACGAGGCCGAGCGTAAACAGCAACAGGACAAGCCATCCCTGCCACGCGATGGGCAGCCCCCATCCCCATCCGTAGCGTTTCGCCGGGAACCAGATCTTCCTGTCGGTCGAGGTCATGTGCGCTCCGGGTCAGTGATAGTCGCTTGCTCGCTGGTGACGTATCGCAAGAATCGTCACGGCATGGCTGCCGTCGATGGATCGCTGGTGCGACGCATTGTCGACCACGATGCCCTCGGTCGCAAGTCGGGCGATCGGCGTGACGCAATCCGTTCAGCGTCGGCGATTGCCGCGCCAATGCTATCCTCTCGTCCGCCAAAACCAGCTTCATCGAGCGAGATTCATCCATGACCCGACTGATCAAGCGCGCATCCGCCGAGGCGCGCGCTTTCAAGCGCAACCAGCCGTCCGCCTACAACGGCTCCGAGAAACTGCAGCCGCCGCGCGTGAAGCGCCGTACCGACCTCGACGAGCACGACGACGTGCCCGTGCTCGACGCGCCGCGCAAGCCGCGCTTCGCACCGGTGACCTTCTCGGAGGAGCGCGGCGTGCGCTACCTGCATTTCGGTACCGAATGGGTACAGGGCGCAATGCGGATCTCGAAACCGCTCGCGATCGAACTCGAATACGCGCAACAGATGATGGCGTGGCTGCTGTTTCTCGAAACGCCGGAACGCATCGTGCAGCTCGGGCTCGGCACCGGCGCGCTTACGAAGTTCGCGCACCGCTTCCTGCCGCGCGCGAAGGTCGAGGCGGTCGAACTGAACCCGGCCGTGATCGTCGCCGCGCGCACGATGTTCGCGCTGCCGCCGGACGACGCGCGTCTTGTCGTGCACGAAGCGGACGCGTGGGATTTCGTCAACGATCCGGCGAATCGCGGCACGACGGGTGCGATCCAGATCGACCTGTACGATGCGACCGCACGCGGCCCCGTGCTCGACAGCGTCGCGTTCTATCGCGCCGTGCGCGGCTGCCTGACCGATGCGGGTATCGCGACGATCAACCTGTTCGGCGATCACCCGAGCTTCGTGCGCAACATGAAGCACCTGAACGCGGCTTTCGATCACCGCGTGATCGCGCTGCCGGAAGTGCACGACGGCAACCGGATCGCGATCGCGTTTTCCGGCCCCGCGCTCGACGTGCCGTTCGATCAGCTCGACGCGCGCGCGAAGCTGATCGAGGACACGCTGAAACTGCCCGCTCGCAAGTGGGTGAAAGGTTTGAAAGAAACGATCGGCGCACGCGGCGCGTCGTTCGCGATCTGACGCCCATGCGCGGCCCGCATGCCGGTGCAACCGCGCGCCAGGGGGCGGATCACCTCGGGTTCGCCCCTGCTTGACCGGATGCTTGCGACTCCTATACTGGCGCGAAGCCAGGGGAGCCGCAGCTTACCCGTTTTGCCGCTCCTCTCGCCGCCGTACCCGCTCACAAGATCGATAACCGGGAAGATGAGGAGACGTCATGGCTCACGATGCCGACGCCAATCGGGCCGCCAAGCGCTGGCTCTGGCTGCTGGTACTGCCGCTGATCGCGATGGTCTGGGTGCCGTCGTACAGCAAGATTGAACCGCAATGGCTGGGTTTTCCGTTTTTCTACTGGTACCAGCTGCTCTGGGTGTTCATTAGCGCGGTGATCACCGCCTTCGTGTACTACAAGACCAAGAACGCGTGGAAAACGCCGGGAGGTGTGCAATGAATCTCGGCGCGACTTTCGTCTTCGTTCTCCTTTTCATTGGCGTCACGATCATGGGCTTCCTCGCCGCCAACTGGCGACGCGGCGACCTCGCCCATCTCGACGAGTGGGGGCTCGGCGGCCGGCGCTTCGGCACGATCGTCACCTGGTTCCTGCTCGGCGGCGACCTGTACACGGCGTACACGTTCGTCGCGGTGCCCGCGCTCGTGTTCGGTGCCGGCGCGATGGGTTTCTTCGCGCTGCCGTACACGATCCTCATCTATCCGTTCGCGTTCGTCGTCTTTCCCAAACTGTGGAGCATTGCGAAGCGGCACGGCTACGTGACGGCCGCCGACTTCGTCAACGCCCGCTACGGCAGCCGCATGCTCGCGCTCGCGATCGCGGTGACGGGCATCGTCGCGACGATGCCGTACATCGCGCTGCAACTGGTCGGCATCGAGGTCGTGATCGGCGCGCTCGGTTTCGACACGACGGGCTTCGTCGGCGATCTGCCGCTGATCATCGCGTTCGCGATCCTCGCCGCGTACACGTACACGTCCGGGCTGCGCGCGCCCGCGATGATCGCGATCGTGAAGGACGTGCTGATCTACATCACGATCGCCGCCGCGATCATCGTGATCCCCGCGAAGCTCGGCGGCTTCGGGCATATCTTCGCGAGCGTGCCGCCCGCGAAGCTGCTGCTGAAGGCGCCCGACGCGACGAGCCTGAACGGCTACAGCGCCTACGCGACACTCGCGATCGGCTCGGCGCTCGCGCTGTTCCTCTATCCGCACTCGGTCACCGCGATCCTGTCGTCGTCGTCGGGCAACACGATCCGCCGCAACATGGCGATGCTGCCGGCTTATTCGTTCGTACTCGGCCTGCTCGCGCTGCTCGGTTACATGGCGCTCGCGTCGGGCGTGAAGGACATGCCGCAGTACGCGCCGTACTTCAAGGCGTTCGGCCCGAACTTCGCGGTGCCCGCGCTGTTCCTGAACTACTTCCCGTCGTGGTTCGTCGGCGTCGCATTCGCGGCGATCGGGATCGGCGCGCTGGTGCCGGCGGCGATCATGTCGATCGCGGCCGCGAACCTGTACACGCGCAACATCCATCGCGAGTTCGTGAACCGCAACATGACGCACGACCAGGAAACGCACGTCGCGAAGCTCGTGTCGCTGATCGTGAAGATCGGCGCGGTGGCATTCATTCTCGGCCTGCCGCTCACGTACGCGATCCAGCTGCAACTGCTCGGCGGGATCTGGATCATCCAGACGCTGCCGGCGATCGTGCTCGGGCTCTACACGCGCGTGCTCGATCATCGCGGGCTGCTGGTCGGGTGGGCGGCCGGGATCGTCTGCGGCACGTGGATGGCGATCTCGCTGAAGCTGGCCGGCTCGATCTTCACGATTCACCTGTTCGGCCTCGCGATTCCTGGCTACGCGGCGGTGTGGTCGCTGATCGTCAACCTCGTCGTGTCGATCGTGGTCAGCGTGCTCGTGCGCGTGATGGGGATGGCGCATGCGGAAGATCGCACGCGGCCGGAAGACTATCTCGACGTCGTCGAAAGCTGAACGCGGCGGCGCGGCTGCGCGTCGCCCGTCGAGCATGCCGCAATGAAAATGCCCGCCGCTGCGAAGCGGCGGGCGTTTCACGTTGTATCGGCGCGTCTCGCCGCTACTCCGCGCGGTTGGGGATGTTCTCGCGCTGCGACAGATCCTCGACGTTGATCATCCAGTGCACGCCGAAGCGATCCTTCACCATGCCGAAGCCGAGGGCCCAGAACGTCTTCTGGAACGGCATCGTCACTTCGCCGCCTTCGGCGAGCGCATCGAACAGCTTTTTGCCTTCGTCGACGCTCGCCGGATTCAGCGACAGCGAATAGCCGGCGTGCTGGCGGTCGGCCGCGTGGCAGTTGCCGTCCGAGCACATGATCGACGATTCGCCGATCGTGAAATTCGCGTGCATCACCTTGTCGGCCATCTCGGGCGAGATCGGCTGCTCGGGATTCGGCGGCGCGTCGCGGAAGTAGATCTTGAACTGCGTCTTTGCACCGAGCGCCTTCTCGTAGAAGCGAAGCGCCTCGTCGGCCTGACCGTAGAAGGTCAGGTACGGTTGGACTTGCATCGTTGCCTCCTTGGGCACGCGTCGCCGGACCTGCACCGGGGCGGCGTCATGCAATGTTGTGACGGGAAAGGGCGTGTCGGGAAGCGGCCGGCGCACCCGTGTCGTGGATTGTAGTGCGCGCGTCGGGCAGCGGAATGAAAAATAAAACGGCCGCGAACGAAGACGTTCGCGGCCGTTCGCGGCGCTGGCGCCGGCATCGCGCGGCCGGCCCGCTGCAGGCCGCCGCGCGCGCCGCTCAGCGCAGCGCCTCGATCAGCTTCTCGAGCTTCACGGCGTCGGCGGCGAACACGCGGATGCCTTCCGCGAGCTTTTCCGTCGCCATCGCTTCGTCATTCAGCTGGAAGCGGAACGATGCCTCGTCGATCGCGACGCGCTCGGTCGGCTTGTCGTGCAGCGCATCGGGCGACAGCTTGCGCGTGACCGTTTCGTTGCTGTCGTGCAGCTTCTGCAGCAAATCGGGACTGATGGTCAGCAGATCGCAGCCCGCGAGTTCGACGATCTGGCTCGTCGTGCGGAAGCTCGCGCCCATCACTTCGGTCTTGTAGCCGAACGTCTTGTAGTACGTGTAGATGCGACGCACCGACTGCACGCCCGGATCGTTCGCGCCGCCGTTCTTCGCTTCGTCCCAGTCGGCGCCGGCCTGCTTCTTGTACCAGTCGTAGATGCGGCCGACGAACGGCGAGATCAGCTGCGCGCCGGCTTCGGCGCACGCGGCGGCCTGCACGAGCGAGAAAAGCAGCGTCATGTTGCACTTGATCCCTTCCTTCTGCAGCGTCTCGGCCGCGCGGATGCCTTCCCACGTCGATGCGAGCTTGATCAGGATGCGGTCGCGCTCGATGCCGGCTGCTTCGTACAGCTTGATCAGCTCGTGTGCCTTGTCGACCGAGCGCTTCGCGTCGAACGACAGGCGCGCGTCGACTTCGGTCGACACGCGGCCGGGAATGAGCTTCAGGATTTCGGTGCCGAATGCGATCAGCAGCCGGTCGATGATGAAATCGGTGCTTTCGTTGCGGTGGTCGCGGACGGTCTTCTCGAGGATCGGCTTGTACGCGTCCTTCTGCACGGCCTTCAGGATCAGCGACGGATTCGTGGTCGCATCCTGCGGCTGGTATTGCGCGAGCTGCTGGAAATCGCCCGTGTCGGCGACGACGGTCGTGTACTGCTTGAGCTGGTCGAGTGCGGTAGTCATGGCGATTCGGGAGGAGGGCGCACAGGCGCCGGGTTCTCACGGGCCGCGCGAACGCGGCGGCGAAGCGAGGCGGCGCCATGCGCCGCCTTCGATCCACTATTTTAGGCCCGATTCGTGTCGAGCACCTTTTCGCGCATCGTGCATGCGCGGCCGCGCGTCACGATGCGCGGCGCGCGTTGAGGATCACCTGCGTGACGATCCCGGCGACGAGCCCCCAGAACGCCGAGCCGATCGACAGCAGCGTGAGGCCCGACGCGGTGACCATGAAGGTGACGAGCGCGGCCTCGCGCTGCTTCGCGTCCTGCATCGCGTTGGCGAGCCCGCTCATGATCGAGCCGAACAGCGCGAGCGCGGCGACCGACACGACGAGCGCCTTCGGCAGCGCCGCGAACAGCGCGGCGATCGTCGCGCCGAAGATGCCTGCGATCAGGTAGAACGTGCCGCACCACACGGCGGCCGTGTAGCGTTTCGCGCGGTCTTCGTGCGCTTCGGGGCCGGTGCAGATCGCCGCGGTGATCGCCGCGAGATTCACGCCGTGCGAGCCGAACGGCGCGAGCAGCAGCGAGGCGAGGCCGGTCGTCGCGATCAGCGGCGACGAGGGCGTCTGATAGCCGTCCGCACGCAGCACCGCGATGCCCGGCACGTTCTGCGACGCCATCGCGACGACGAACAGCGGAATGCCGATGCTGACGATCGACGCGATCGAGAACGCGGGCATCGTGAACACCGGCTGCGCGAGCGCGATATGGAACCGGCTGAAGTCGAGCAGCCCGAGCGCGCCGGCCACCGCCGTGCCGACGATCAGCGTCGTCACGATCGCGTAGCGCGGCGCGAGCCGCTTGACGATCAGATACGTGAAGAACATCGCGAGCACGAGCGCGGTGCGGTATTGCGCCGCGCGGAAGATCTCGATGCCGATCTCGAACAGGATGCCGGCGAGCAGCGCGGCCGCGATACCGGACGGAATGCGGCGCATCAGCGTGTCGAACAGCCCGCTCACGCCGACCGCCGTCAGCAGCAGCGCGCACACGACGAATGCGCCGATCGCCTCGGCGTACGGGACGCCGGGCAGCGATGCGATCAGCAGCGCCGCGCCGGGCGTCAACCATGCGACGACGATCGGTGCGCGAAAGCGCAGCGACAGGCCGATGGTCGTCAGCGCCATGCCGATCGACAGCGCCCAGATCCACGACGAGATCTGCGCGTCGCTGAGGTGCGCGGCGCGGCCGGCCTGGAACATCAGCACGAGCGAACTCGTATAGCCGGTCATCATCGCGACGAAGCCGGCGACGAGTGCCGAGACGGACGTATCGGTCAAAAAGCGGCCGCCGGCGCGGCCCGCGCTCGCGGTAGGCGAAGGGTTCATGCTATCTCCGGAACGGGCCGTTCGACGGCGGCCTCGTATCTGCTGGTTGGGGATTCGTTACTTGCTCAGTGCGCGCATCGCGGTTTCGAGCCCCGCGAGCGTGAGCGGATACATGCGGTGGCCGAGCAGGTCGCGAATGATCGCGACCGATTGCCGGTATTCCCATAGGCGCTCGGGTTCCGGGTTCAGCCAGGCATGATGGGGGAACTGATCGGCGAGCCGGCGCAGCCAGACGGCGCCGGCTTCCGGGTTGTTGTATTCGACCGAGCCGCCGGGCTGCAGCACCTCGTACGGGCTCATCGTCGCGTCGCCGACGAAGATCAGCTTGTAGTCGGGCGTGAACTTGTGGAGCACGTCCCACGTGGCGGTGCGCTCCGAATGACGACGGCGGTTGTTCTTCCACAGGTGGTCGTACACGCAGTTGTGGAAGTAGAAGAATTCCAGATGCTTGAACTCGGCCTTCGCGGCCGAAAACAGCTCTTCGGTGCGCTTGATGTGATCGTCCATCGAGCCGCCGACGTCGAGCAGCATCAGCACCTTCACGTTGTTGTGGCGCTCCGGCACCATCCGCAGATCGAGCCAGCCCGCGTTCGCGGCCGTGCTGCGGATCGTGCCGGGCAGATCGAGCTCCTCGGCCGCGCCTTCGCGCGCGAAACGGCGCAGCCGCCGCAGCGCGACCTTGATGTTGCGCGTGCCGATTTCGACCGAATCGTCGTAGTCGCGGTAGGCGCGCGCTTCCCACACCTTCACCGCCGTGCGATTGCCGTTCGACGGGCCGCCGATGCGCACGCCCTCGGGGTTGTAGCCGCCGTGCCCGAACGGCGACGTGCCGCCGGTGCCGATCCACTTGTTGCCGCCTTCGTGCCGTTCCTTCTGCTCGTCGAGCAGCTCCTTCAGGCGCGCCATCAGCTTGTCGAGCCCGCCCATCGCTTCGATCTGCGCCTTCTCCTCGGCCGACAGCTCGCGCTCGAGGCGCTTCTCGAGCCAGTCGAGCGGAATGTCGAACGCGTCGGACGGCAGCGCCGACACGCCGTGGAAATACGCGCCGAATGCCTGATCGAACTTGTCGAAATACTGCTCGTCCTTCACGAGCGTCATGCGCGCGAGGAAGTAGAACGCGTCGATCGACGGCGCGATGAGCCCGGCCTTCAGCGACTCGAGCAGCGTCAGGTATTCCTTCACCGAGACGGGCAGCTTGGCTGCGCGCAGCGCGTAGAAGAAATTGAGCAGCATGGCCGGGCCTTTGCGAACGGAGGGTTACCGGTTGTGCCGGTTCATGAAGACGAGCCGCTCGAGCAGGCTCAAGTCCTGCTCGTTCTTCAGCAGCGCGCCTGCGAGCGGCGGCACGATCTGCTTCGCGTCGGCGCCGCGCAGTGCGTCGGCGGGGATGTTCTCGGCGAGCAGCAGCTTCAGCCAGTCGAGCAGTTCGGACGTCGACGGCTTCTTCTTCAGGCCCGACACGCCGCGCAGCTCGAAAAAGCTCTCGAGCGCCGCATGCAGCAGCTCCTCGCGGATGTTCGGGAAATGGACCGCGACGATCTTCTGCATCGTCGCCGCGTCGGGAAACTGGATGTAGTGGAAGAAGCAGCGGCGCAGGAACGCGTCGGGCAGCTCCTTCTCGTTGTTCGACGTGATGATCACGAGCGGACGATGCTTCGCGCGCACCGTTTCACGCGTTTCGTACACGTGGAACTCCATCCGGTCGAGCTCGCGCAGCAGATCGTTCGGGAATTCGATGTCGGCCTTGTCGATCTCGTCGATCAGCAGCACGCTCGGGCGCTCGGCCTCGAATGCCTGCCACAGCACGCCCTTGACGATATAGTTCGCGATGTCCTTCACGCGCTCGTCGCCGAGCTGCGAGTCGCGCAGCCGCGAGACCGCGTCGTATTCGTACAGACCCTGCTGCGCCTTGGTCGTCGACTTGATGTGCCACTGCAGCAGCGGCATGTCGAGCGCGGCGGCGACTTCCTCCGCGAGCATCGTCTTGCCGGTGCCCGGCTCGCCCTTGATCAGCAGCGGGCGTTGCAGCGTCAGCGCGGCGTTGACCGCGAGTTTCAGATCGTCGGTGGCGACGTAGTGCGAGGACCCTTCGAAACGCATGGCGGCGGTCTTCTCTGTCGGGGAAAAATCCCAGTATAAGTCAGAAGGGCTGTCGGGTTGGGCGGCGGCCGCGTATCGTTGCGGGGCTGCGGCGGGGCGCACCGGGGCGCCGATATGGACGCATTCCCCGCCGACGCGGTACAATCTGGCCGTTTTTTTTGGCCTGCGTGGCGATCCGAGAAGCAAAACGGCGCGGGCCGTTGCCGCTTCGGCGCCAGTTTCCCCTCAAGCTAGGTTACAAGAGCTATGAACAAATTCGTCGGCAAACACGTCGTTGTCGCAGCGCTCGTGGCGCTCGCGGGCAGCGCGCAGGCGGCCGGTGTGGTCGGCAACCCGAAGGACGGGGCAAGCAAGGCCGCCATGTGCATCGGTTGCCACGGCATCCAGGATTACCGCGCGGCATACCCGGAGGTCTACCGGGTTCCCGTCCTCGGCGGCCAGAACCAGCAATACCTCGAGAACGCGCTGAAGTCCTACCGCAAGAAGGATCGTCATTTCCCGTCGATGAACGCGATCGCCGGTTCGCTGACGGATCAGGACATCGCCGATCTGGCGGCCTACTACGCCGCGCAGAAGGTCGACTCGAAGGACAATCCCTACAAGTAAAGCGCGCGCCGCTGATCTCAGCAGCGGGACAGGAGCATTCATGAACAACGCATTCAAGACGGCGGCGATCGCATTCGCGGCCGGCCTCGCGATCGGCACCGCACACGCGGCCGACCTCTCGAAGGGCAAGGACCTGGTCGAATCGCACAACTGCGCGGCCTGCCACGGCGCGAAGCTGAACCAGCCGATCAACGCCGAGTATCCGCGCCTCGCCGGCCAGCACGCCGACTATCTCGTGTGGGCGATGCGCCAGTACCAGATGGGCCTGACGAACCCGCTGCTCGGTCGCAACAACGCGATCATGCAGGCGCAGGTGCAGAACCTGTCGGTCAACGACATGAAGGACATCGCTGCCTACATCGAGTCGCTGAAGGGCGACCTCGTGTTCAAGAAGTAAGCGCGACGGGCCGTGTGCCCGGCAGGCCAGGATACCCCGCCGAGGCGGGGTATTTTTTTGTCCGCGGTCGGCGCAGCACGGCGGGCGGCGGGCGGCATGCGACGAACGGCGCCGATGCGGCGCGCGGCCGGCCGTTGCGGCGGCGTCGCGCTCAGTTGCGTTTCAGTCGCGTTTCAGTTGCGTTTCAGTCGCGCGATGCGCGGCGCAGGATGCGCTGCAGGTACGCGTCCGTGTCGGGCGGCGTGTTCGTGCGCTGCGCTTCCCAGATCGTCTCGCCGAGGCACTCCATGATCGCGTGCTGCGCGTCGTGCGTCGAATCGAGCTTCGCTGCGAGCTTGTCGTGCGCGGCGCGGATGCCGGGCGGCTGGTCGATCGACAGCTGCTCGCTGATCGCCAGATGCATCGACAGGTGCAGGAACGGATTCGTGCGACCTTCCTCGGGCGTGTAGTTGCGCGCGGCCGCGCCGTCCGCGTCCTCGAGTTCCGCGTGGTATTCGGGGTGTTCGACGATCCAGTCGGCGGCCATCGCTTCCAGCGGCGTCAGGATCTCGCCGGCGCGTTGCTTGCGCCAGGTTTCGGTGAAAAAGCGACGGACTTCGTCGCGGCTCGGATTGAACATGGTGGGGAGCGTCGTGATGCGCGGCATCGTGCCGCGTCGCGCATTGTACGCCGGGTCGGCGCGCGCCGCAGGCCGCGGCCCCGGCGGCGGTGCGCGACGGCGGATGGGAGAGCCGGGCCCGTGGCGGCGGGCGGGAGAGTGGGCCCGTGGCGGCACGGCCGGCGTTCCACCCATGCGGCGCGGCGTGTCGAATCCCGCGTAGCCGCGCGGGTCGCTTGTAACGGGTAAGCCTGAGCTAGGCTCGCGGTCCGCGGGTCGCTACACTCCTACGGTCCCCGTTTTCGCGCCGCTACCCACCGCCCGTTTCGCCATGATCGCCGCCGCTCGTTCCTCGTCCGCCGCGCTGCAAGGTGCGCTCTACGTCGCGTTGTCCGCCGCCGCATTCGGTGCGATGGCGATTTTCGGCCGCTATGCGTATGCGGGCGGCGTCGACGTGCTCGGCCTGCTGATCGTGCGTTTCGCGATCGGCGGCACCGTGCTCGCGGCGATCGCGTGGCGGCGCGGCGTCGTCTGGCCGCGCGGCCGCGCGCTGGTGCCGCTCGTCGCGATGGGCGCGCTCGGCTACGTCGGCCAGTCGTTCTGCTATTTCACGGCGCTGCGGCATGCGCAGGCGAGCCTCGTCGCGCTGCTGCTGTATCTGTATCCGGCCTTCGTGACGCTGCTCGCCGCGTGGTGGCTCGGCGAGCGGCTCACGCGCGCAAAGGGCGTCGCGCTCGTGCTGTGCGTCGCGGGCTCCGCGCTGATGGTCGGCGGCGGCCACGGCGAGCCGTTCGGCATCGCGCTTGCGCTCGGCGCGGCGGTCGTCTATTCGCTCTACATCGTCGGCGGCACGAAGGCGACGCGCGGCGTCGATCCGCTCGCGACCACCGCGATCATCTGCGTATCGGCGACAGCCGCGCTCGTGCTGATCGCGCTGGTGCGGACCGTCGCCTTCGATGCGCCGCCGCACTGGCCCGTGACGGCCGGCGGCTGGGCCGCGATGCTCGCGATCGCGCTGGTGTCGACGGTGGCCGCGATGCTCGCGTTCTTCGCAGGGCTCGAGCGGCTCGGCGCGGCGCGCACGTCGATGCTGTCGACGCTCGAGCCGGTCGTCACGGTCGCGCTTGCCGCGCTGCTGTTCGGCGAGGCGCTGTCGCCGCTGCAGTGGGCGGGCGGTGTCGCGATTCTGGCGGCCGTGCTCGCGCTCGTGCGCGCCGGCGGCGCGGCCGCCGACGACACGACGGCGACGTCGAACGCGTAGCGGTCGCGCAGCGCCTGTACGCGGTCAGGTGCTGCGACGCTGCGGTGCGCGTCAGTCGTTCGGCGGCGGCGTTTTCGGCCGGTATTCGCACAGCGGCTCGATCGCGCAGTGCCAGCATTCGGGCTTGCGCGCCTTGCAGACATAGCGGCCGTGCAGGATCAGCCAGTGATGCGCGTCGTGCAGGAATTCCTTCGGCGTGAATTTCTCGAGTGCGGCTTCGACGGCTTTGACGTCCTTGCCGGGCGCAAGCCCCGTGCGATTCGCGACGCGGAAGATGTGCGTGTCGACCGCGATCGTCGGCTGGCCGAACGCCGTGTTGAGCACGACGTTCGCCGTCTTGCGGCCGACGCCGGGCAGGCTTTCGAGCGCTTCGCGGTCGGCCGGCACTTCGCCGCCGTAGCGCTCGAGCAGGATCCGGCACGCGGCGACGACGTTCTTCGCCTTGATCCGGTAAAGCCCGATCGTCTTGATGTACTCGGCAACGCCTTCCTCGCCGAGCGCGACGATCTGCTGCGGCGTATTGGCGACCGGAAACATCTTGCGCATCGCCTTGTTCACCGACACGTCGGTCGCCTGCGCGGACAGCATCACCGCGATCAACAGCTCGAACGGCGTCGAGTATTCGAGTTCGGTGGTCGGATGCGGGTTGAGGCTTTGCAGCGTTTCGTAGATCGCGCGTCGTTTGCTGGCGTTCATGGCGCTTGGTCGTCGGGCGGCGCGGACGGGCCGCCGGTGTCGTCTCGATCGGCGTCGTCGGCCTGCGCATCGCGCGCGGCCTGCTGTTCGGCGAGCCGCTTGCGGCGCGCCTCGGCTGCGTCGATCTGCGCCTGAACGGCCGCGCTCACGCCTTCGGTGTTCTTTGGAGCCGCACCCTGCGCGGCGAGTTCTTCCTTCTTCTTGCGCGCGCGTTCGAGCGCGGCGGCGATGATCGCGCGTTTTTTCGCTTCGGCATCGTCGGCAGCAGGCGGTGCGGCGGCCGGCGCTGCCGCCGGCTCCGTCGCGGCGGCGCTCGCCGCGCGGCGTGCGGCGGCGCGCGCCTCGGCCGCGTCGCGCTCGCGGCGCTGGCGTGCGAGCCGGCGATCGTGCCGCTCGCGCGCGGCGTCGGCCTGCTCTTGCGTCCATGCGTCCCAGGCGGTGCGCTCGCCCGTGACGGGCACCATCGCGATACAGTCGACCGGGCACGGCGGCACGCAGAGGTCGCAGCCGGTGCAGAGCGACGCGACGATCGTGTGCATCTGCTTCGGCGCGCCGACGATCGCATCGACCGGGCACGCCTGCATGCAGAGCGTGCAGCCGATGCACAGGTTTTCGTCGATGAACGCGACCGCACGCGGGTGCTCGGTGCCGTTGACGGGATTCAGCGGAATCACCGGCTTGCCGAGCAGGTTCGCGAGGCGCGCGATGCCTTCGGCGCCGCCGGGCGGGCACTGGTTGTAGTTCGCGTCGCCGGCGGCGATCGCCTCGGCGTACGGGCGGCAGCCGTTATAGCCGCACTTCGTGCATTGCGTCTGGGGAAGCAGATCTTCGATGCGATCCGCGAGTGTCTTGGAATCGGTCACGGTGACAACGGGCGCAATCGCGCCGAATGGCTCTCGGCCGCGTCGGACGCGGCCGGAAAGGTTTGCCAAACCCCGATTATCGCCGATTTCCCGCATTGCGCTGGACGCCTTCTGTGCGCATAATCGAACCGCTTTTTTGCAGGAGCGCAGCAGGAGGGCGACTGTACGCGGTACGCCCGTTCCAAGGCGGCCGGCGCCGATGCGGTGGGGTGCCGGTCCGGATCACGCGGCTCACACAGCAAAACGCCACATGAATCAGCCAAAAATCAAAAGAGATCCTGAAGGCACGCGCCGTCGCATCCTGATGGCGGCAGCCGAAGAGTTCGCGAGTGGAGGGCTGTTCGGCGCGCGCGTCGATCAGATCGCGCGGCGCGCCGAGACCAACGAGCGCATGCTCTATTACTACTTCGGCAGCAAGGAGCAGCTCTTCACCGCCGTGCTCGAACATGCGTTTTCCGCGCTGACCGAAGCCGAACGCGTGCTCGACCTCGATGGCGTGCCGCCCGTCGAAGCGGTCACGCGGCTCGCGCATTTCGTTTGGGACTACTACCGCGACCATCCCGAGCTGCTACGGCTCATCAACAACGAAAACCTCCACGAAGCGCGCTACCTGCACAAGTCGACGCGCATCCGCGAGATGATGTCGCCGATCGTCGCGATGCTCGGCAACGTGCTGATGCGCGGCCAGAAGGCCGGGCTGTTTCGCGGCGACGTCGATCCGCTGCGCTTCTACGTGACGCTGTCGGGCCTCGGCTACTACATCGTGTCGAACCGCTTCACGCTGGCCGCGACGCTCGGCCGCGATTTCAGCGAAGCCGACGAGCGCGCGGAGATGGTCCGGATGAACACGGAAGTGCTGCTCGCGTATCTGCTGCGGCGCTGAACGAGCGCGCGCGATCGGCTTGCCGACGAAAAAAAGCGCCGCCGTGCTTGCGCAGGGCGGCGCTTTGCTTTGAACGAGCCGCGCCTCAGGCGGCCTTGCGTGCGCGAACCGGCTTCGCGCGTGCGCCGCTCGCGCGCTTGGCGGCCGGTGCGGCCTTCGGCGACAGCGTGCCCGACGATTTCGCGCGCGCGCGTTTCGCGAGCGTGGCCGGGGCCTTCGCGGTTTCGCGCTGGGCCTGGCCGGCCGGGACGGCCGCGAGCGCGGGCGCCGATGCGGCCGGCGTGTCGGACGTGCCGGCCGTTGCGTCCGGGCGATCCTTCGCGCTGCCGTTCTTCGGCTCCGGCGCATGCTCGCGGATGAAGTCGCGCAGTTGCGGGTAGATGATCGTGCGCCAGCGGCGGCCGGAGAAGATCCCGTAATGGCCGCACTTTTCGGCGGTCAGGCTGCGGCGCTGATCCTGCGGAATGCCCGTGCACAGCTCGTGCGCGACGTGCGTCTGGCCGCTGCCCGAGATGTCGTCGAGCTCGCCTTCGATCGTCATCAGTGCGGTGCGCTTGATGTCCTGCGGGCGTACGCGTTCGCCGTTGACGTCCCACGTGCCTTCCGCGAGGCGGAATTCCTGGAACACGACGCGGATCGTCTCGAGGTAGTACTCGGCGGCCATGTCGAGCACCGCGTTGTATTCGTCATAGAAGCGGCGGTGCGCTTCGGCGTCTTCCTCGTCGCCGCGCAGCAGGCTCTGATAGAAGTCCCAGTGCGATTGCGCGTGGCGCTCCGGATTCATCGCGACGAAGCCCGTGTGCTGCAGGAAGCCCGGATACACCTGACGGCCTTCGCCCGGATAGTTCGCCGGCACCGTGTGGATCACGTTGTTCTCGAACCATGCGAGCGAATGCTGCGTCGCGAGCGAGTTCACCGAAGTCGGGCTGCGGCGCGCGTCGATCGGGCCGCCCATCATCGTCATCGTGAGCGGTGTGTCCTCGCCGCGGCTCGCCATCAGCGAGATCGCCGCGAGCACGGGCACCGTCGGCTGACAGACCGATACGACGTGCAGATTGCGCGCGCCGATGTGGCGGATGAATTCCTGGATGTACTCGACGTAGTCGTGCAGATGGAACGGGCCGACCTCGACCGGCACCATCCGCGCGTCGATCCAGTCGGTGATGTAGACCTTGTGATCCTGCAGCAGCGTGCGCACGGTGTCGCGCAGCAGCGTCGAGTGGTGGCCCGACAGCGGCGCGCAGACCAGCACGACCGGTTCGTCCTTCAGCTGCGTGACCGCATCGGCATCGTCCGAATAGCGCTTGAAGCGCAGCAGCCGGCAGAACGGCTTTTCGACGATCGTCTGCTCGACGATCGGAATGTTGTGGCCGTCCTTGACGATCTGATGAATGTTGAACTCCGGCTTCTCGTAATCCTTGCCGAGCCGGTACAGCAGCTCGTACGCGGCCGCCATGCGCGGCGCGCCGGGGATCAGCGAAAACGGGCTCGACGGATTGGCGAAGGACTTCGACGCGGCCTGGGCCCAGGCCGTGAGCGGGCTCAGCATCGCCCGCTGGAATTCGTGCAGTTGGTAAAGCATGCAGACTACTCCCGCGTGGGGGACGGTGCGCAAGGGCGGCGTGGGGCGTCGCGGCGTGCCGTGTGGGTCATCGTCCGGCAATGTTGCAGTGGAGCCGGACAGTCGTGTCGATCATATCGGACAACGATCCGTGGTGCAATGCAACATTTCCCGGATTTTTCATCAAATTTTTGCGATTTGACGTTCTCTTACCATAGCACCGGCCGCGGTCAGCGGCCCGTCGCGGCCGCCGGCGCCGGCTGTCCGGCCGCACGCGCCATCGCCTCTTCGTGGTGCATCAGGTTCATCGCGGTATGCACCAGCGCGACGTGCGAGAACGCCTGCGGGAAATTGCCGACGAGCCGCCCCTCGACCGGGTCGTATTCCTCCGCGAGCAGCCCGAGGTCGTTCGACAGCGCGAGCAGGCGGCTGAAAAGCCGATGCGCGTCGTCGATCCGGCCGAGCAGCGCGTAGTTGTCGACGAGCCAGAAACTGCACGCGAGAAACGTGCCTTCGCCGGGCGGCAGGCCGTCGTCGTACTCGGTCGTGCGGTAGCGCATCACGAGCCCGTCGTGCAGCAATTCCCGCTCGATCGCCTCCACCGTGCCGACGATGCGCGGATCCTCGGGCGGCAGGAAGCCGAGCAGCGGCATCAGCAGCACGCTCGCGTCGAGTTCGTCGCTGCCGTAGCTTTGCGCGAACGCCTGCTTGCCGTCGTGCCACGCCTTCTCGCAGACGTCGGCATGGATGCGGTCGCGCAGCGCGCGCCAGCGCTCGAGCGAGCCCGGCAGGCGGAACATCTCCGCGGACTTGATCGCGCGGTCGAACGCGACCCATGCCATCACCTTCGAGAACGTGAAATGGCGGCGGCCGCCGCGCGTTTCCCAGATCCCTTCGTCGGGTTCCTGCCAGATCTTCTCGAGATGATCGAGCAGCGCGCACTGCACCGACCACACCGTGTCGTCGGCCTGCAGACCGCCGACGCGCGCGAGATGCAGCGCGGCCATCACTTCGCCGAACACGTCGAGCTGCAGCTGGTTCGCGGCGCCGTTGCCGACGCGCACCGGCTTCGAATCCTGATAGCCGGGCAGCCAGTCGAGCTCCATCTCGGGCAACCGGCGCTCGCCCGCGATCCCGTACATGATCTGAATCTGCTCGGGCGATCCGGCCATCACGCGGCCGAGCCAGGTGCGCCACGCACGTGCTTCGTCGTAGTAGCCGCCGCGCATCAGCGCGAGCAGCGTGATCGTCGCGTCGCGCAGCCAGCAGTAGCGGTAGTCCCAGTTGCGGTTGCCGCCGATCTTCTCGGGCAGCGACGTGGTGGGCGCGGCGACGATCCCGCCGGTCGGCTCGTAGGCGAGCGCCTTCAGCGTGATCAGCGAACGGCGCACGGCGGCCGCATAGCGACCGCGCACCTGGCAGCGGCCCGACCATTCGAGCCAGTAGTTCTCGGTGCGCGCGAGCATCGACAGCGGATCGCGCGCGGGCGGCAGCCGCAGATGCGAGGGCGCATAGCCGAGCGAGAACGGCACGCGCTCGTCGGCGCTGACCGTGAATTCCGCGAGCGTATGCAGGTTCTTGCCGGTGAGCGGCACCGGCGTGCGCAGCACGACCGTGTCGGGGCCGGCGATCGCCTTCATCCCGTCTTCGCGCGTGAGCTGCGTGACCCACGGGATCGAGAAGCCGTAGTCGAAGCGCAGCACGAGTTCCATCCGCATCTTCATCGTGCCGCGCCGGCCGACGACGATGCGCACGAGCTCGGACCAGCCGTTGCCGGGCGGCATGAAATCGACGACGGTCACGGCGCCGTCGGCACTTTCGTAATCGGTTTCGAGAATCAGCGTGTCACCGCGATAGCGGCGTGTCGTATGCGTAATCGCGACGTCGGCGGCCGGCGCGATCAGCCAGCGACCGTGCTCGGGTGTGCCGACGAGCGCCGCGAAGCAGGCGCCCGAGTCGAACCGGGGCCAGCACAGCCAGTCGACGGAGCCGTCTTTTGCGATCAGCGCGGCCGTGTGGCCGTCGCCGACGAGGGCATAGTCTTCGATCAGGGCGGGCATGGGCTGTCTCTTATACACATCT